>JBLNCH010000178.1:0-3912 GCA_050260485.1 Bacillota bacterium
GGGGATGGTTGGCAATGAACCGTCCCCTGCCATTGTTGCCGGCAAACAACTAACTCGCCAAATGAGGGTCTCTTTGGTAAGATATAAGGAAATCGACTCCCAGGAGTCAAATCTTACATAAAGGAGATTGATATATGGGTATCAAGATCGTGTCAGACAATTGTTGCGATCTACCCCCAGAGATTCTTAAAAAGTACGACATAAAACTGATCCACATGCTGGTTAGATTTGGAGAAAACGAATGTAAACCTGGGGAATTGAGTACTGACGAGTTTTATAACAAAATGACCAGGTCATCGGTTTTGCCCCAGACCAGCCAACCAGCAGTCGAAGAAATAATGCAGGTTTATGGCTCATTATTAGAAGAAGAAAGCACTGAGGTTATAGGCATTCACATGTCATCTGGTCTGTCAGGTACCGTGCAGAGCGTACAGATGGTTCAGGAGATGTTTCAGCAGCAGAGATTACATATTATCGACTCGGGCAAGGCCTCAATGGGGTTGGGATTAATGGTTCTGGAAGCCGCCCGTCTTGCCGAAAAAGGTGAGGATGTTGCTTTTATACTCAACCGTCTTAAGGAAATGAAGTCAAAGGTACAGTGTATCTTCTCCGTGCAAAACCTCGAGTACCTGATTAGCGGGGGGAGGATTTCCAAGGGCAAGGGTCTGGTGGCCGGGGTCCTGGATATTAAGCCGATTCTTTGTATCAATAACGAAGGATTTATTGTTCCCTACGACAAGGCCAGGGGACACCGCGCCGCTTTGAAGAAGGTTCTGGACATTATGGATAAACTCGGGAACAACCTGTCCACCCAAACAGTCGGCATCAGCCACGCGGCGGCTATTGAAGACGCGATGTACTTGAAAGAAAACATGGAGGAACGGTTTGGCGTAAAAGAGGTCATTATCGGGGACATTGGTCCGGTGATAGGGTCTCATGTGGGTCCCGGAACCTTTTCCATTTTCTTCGAGTCATAACAGCGGTGAGGTTAAGTAACAGAAGGGAGGAGAATTTCTGATGCCTATGTCAAAGGATGATAAACTCAATTTCGCTTTCAAGGTGGCTCTGGCCATGGCTGAAGAAGAGAAACTTGTATCACCGGCCGAGCTATGGATGGCCAAATGGGATCTCTCCGAGGATGATATCAAGCGCAGCTCTAAGAATGTCAAGGCTGCGGTTGACAAACTGCGCGACACTCAGAAAATGGATTATTCCCTTCTGGAGCTAAGGATAAGGGATGGAAAAAGATTTGATGTACCTACGGCGCAAGCCATAATTGGAATACTGTATGCCCGGGGAGAGTTTGTGGAAGTCATCGAATCTCTGGATTTTGTTCCTGCAGAGGTCGCCCGATACATTGAGGCTGCTAAAAAGTACTACCAGCCGGTAAGGGTTGAGGAGTAGGCACCGTTTGCCGCAATCCTGGAGAACCCCATTCCCCGGACTCCGGCTAGGGATGGTTTCGGTAAACAAAGAACATGGGAATAAGGAAGTGAACCTCGTGCCTCCGACTGGGCCAAGAAAGTATAGCAAGCCGGTTCTGGATCTGCCATGGACCCCGTTGCAGGTGATACTGGGGATTGCCGGTTTGGTTTGTACCGGCTCGATGATTGGAATCCTCATCTACTATTGGCCCCAGTTACCGGAGGTCATACCAACGCATTTTGGGGCTTCGGGGCTACCGGACGGGTGGGGTTCCAAGGTGAGTCTGATCTATCTGGCCGGTGGAGGGGTGGTTCTCTATTTGTTGATGTTTATTCTCAGCCGGTATCCTCATTTATACAACTACGTATGCGCCATCACCGAGTCCAATGCCGAGGTCCAATACCGCATGGCCTCGACTTTTATGGTTGTTCTGGCAAATGTCATTATATGGATGTTTACCTTTATGGTGTGGCAGACCATCCAGACTGCCCTGGGGCAGTCTAAGGGCATGGGCTCATGGTTTTTGCCGGTCTTTATATTCCTGACCTTTGGCCCGGTGGTTGTGTACCTGATTGCATCGTTGCGGGCTCGTGACGCTTCTTCCCGGAAATAATCGTCTGTCAGGAGTCGACCGGTGCGGTTTGGTAACAGATGTAAGTGATCGTTCCTGAAGCAGCTTTCGTCGGATAGGTATGACCGGGGGAGGAGACTACCATGAAACAGCTTATAATGGATATCATTAATGATACCATCCGCACCAGAGGTTACCGCACCCGGTATCGCTCACCACTGGTAGGATTTACTTCTGCGAGTAATCCCTTATTTCACAGGCTACGGGAGGTAGCCAATCCTGATCACCTGCTGCCGGGGGAGATGCTGCCGGGAGCCCAAGCTGTTATCGCTTTCTTCCTCCCTTTTGATAACGAACTGATTAGGCTTAATCGGAAAGATCCTTACGTTTCCCGCGAATGGGCTGAAGCCTACGTGGAGACCAACCAGCTGATCAAAGATGTCTGTCAGGAAATATCCTGGCATCTGGTTGATATGGGTTTTAATGCGGCCTACGAGATGCCGACCCACAACTTTGATAGTGAGCGACTGCTGTCATCCTGGTCACACAAGCATGTGGCCTATGTGTGTGGTCTGGGTAGTTTCGGGCGTAATACCATGCTGATAACCGAGAAAGGGTGTGCCGGCAGATTTGGTTCCCTGGTCACGGATAAGTATGTGGAACCGGTTGCGACTGTCGGGGAGTTGTACCATCCCTTCTGCGAGAGGTGTGATTACTGTGTCCGGGTCTGCCCTGTCTCCGCCCTGGGAGGTGGGGAATTTAACAAGGCGACCTGTTACCAGCATCTTCTGGAGGTGAATGAGTTTTTTTCGGATCTCCCTCTTAGTGATGTCTGTGGTAAATGCGCCAATGGTCCTTGCGCCTTTAAGGCACCCGGTAAAGATGTTGCCCGGAGTGCCTTAAAGGATGGCGTATATACTTTCGAACCCGGCGTATCCTGCTTTACCTCTTTCCTGACGTAACTGACATTACCTGTCAAGGAGTTTGTTTTCCCTTCCATGTATCCATCTCTTCCTAAAAACTCATATTTCTGCAGATTCAAAAATTGCCTCGTTATCGGCACCACAAGCATCCATCGGTCTGCGCCCGCCTAATACTAAAAATTACAGGTGAAGGAAGGTATTAGAAGAAATGTGGGGAATAAACTTATCGTAAGCTGCTGGAGGTGCCGGATTACGGTTGTACCTGGTGGAAAAACAAGTTGGAGGGGGAGTAGGTTTGGAACGAGAGACGGTTATTGTTAGTGCGGTTAGAACGGCGGTGGGAAGTTTCGGCGGGTCTTTACGGGGATGGTCAGTACGTGATTTGGGCGGGGCAGTTATCAAGGAGGCCCTGGCCCGGGCCGGTATTGAACCGGGAATCGTCGACGAAGTGATAATGGGTAATGTCAACCCCCCTGCTAGCTGCCTGAATGTAGGTAAAGAGGCAGCGTTACAGGCCGGGGTTCCGGTGCATGTTCCCGGGTTTTCGGTTAACCGCCTGTGCGGTTCCGGCCTGCAGGCCATCAATCTTGCTACCATGATGATAAGGTGCCGGCAGGCGGATGTGGTTGTGGCCGGGGGAGTCGAAAATATGAGCGATTATCCCTATGCGTTGTTAGACATCCGTTGGGGTAAACGGATGGGAGATGCTGTTATAGTAGATGAGGCTTCCGAGAGCTTAAAAGATCCCGGCACCGGGCTTTTGGCCGGATACACGGCTGAGCTCCTGGCGGAAAAATACAACATCACCCGGGAGGAACAGGACCAGTTTGCTCTGGAGAGCCAGATGAAAGCGAAAAAGGCCATAGAATCCGGAGCTTTTGAAGCAGAGATTCTTCCCCTGGAGGTAAAAACCAGACAAGGTACCCGTGTGTTTGCAGTCGACGAGCATCCCAAATTCGATACCACCCTGGAAACGCTGGGGCGCCTGCCAAC
>JBLNCH010000179.1:0-5244 GCA_050260485.1 Bacillota bacterium
ATAATACCACAAAAAAAACATCCAGCACCACCAGTATGTATCTATGCAGTTTCATTTTTAACCCCTTATGTAAATTTGACTTTTTGGAAATGCCCCACCTTTGTTCCGTAATTCTGCACAATCAATGTTAATAAATTCTTTATGAATTGACGATATCCTGCAATATAAAAGGGTTAGTTACTTAAGCGAGGTGCTGTTAATCAGAATACCCTTGACGAGAGATCGGCCGTCATTGCCGAAAAAGGCCGCCGTTTCCAGCAGCCTTTACATCTCATATCTATAACTCAATTTCAGGATCCTGTAACTAGACATACCCCTCCGGCCCCAGATTATTTACCGGTCCTGTTGGATTTGCGGGTTCAGGGGTGGTAACCTCTCCGGGTAGACTCGGGTCATCCGGTGGTGTTACTACCGGATCCTCGTTTGGTTCCTCCGGTGATATCCCCGGTGTAGTACCATCGCCCGGATCCTGTGATCCCTCAGGTTGCCGGGGCTCTTCTGGGTCTTTAGGATCCTCATTATCTGATTGTTTGCCGGGTGTCTTGTTCCGGTCCTTTGGTACTGTCGGGTAAGGCGATTCCTGGATTACCGCGACTTTGCGGCCATCCATCAGGCTGGCAATGAGCTCTTTGGATTTGTTTTTGTCAACAATCCAGTAACTCAGTCCATTGTCCGGATCATCGTAGAAATATCCGGGCAGGGTCTGAGCCACCAGGTCATCTGGCGAGAACTTAAGTGCCAGTTTCGCCAGGTCTAACATGGCTTTGGTCCCCATATTGGTCTCAACGTTCTTTTTCAGTTCGGGTATCAATGATGGGATTTTGAGTATCGTTTTAGTCTTAAGCATCTCTTCCGCAAAAGCCTTCAGGAATTTCTGCTGCCGCTCAGTTCTTCCGATATCCCCCAGAGCATCGTCCCGAAAACGTACATAGGCCAGAGCGTCGCTGCCATCAAGGTGCTGAACCCCGGGTTTAAGATTTATGTCTTCCGAGGGTTTATACATGCGTTTTTCTACATCAATGGTAACCCCGCCAAGAATGTCTACCATTTTGGCAAAGCCGTTAAAATTGGTCAGAACATAGTAATCGACATTGGTGCCCAGCAGTTTTTCCACCGCCTTGCAGGCCGCTTTCGGGCCACCAACAGCGTTGGCGTTGTTGATCTTGTCAACTGAACCCGGTACATCCACCCGGCTGTCACGCGGGATTGAGATCAAGGCCACCTTTTGGAGTTTGGGGTCCACACAGGCCAGCATCATAGTATCGCTGCGGGCATTGGTTTCGCCGGGTCTTGCATCTATCCCCAAAAACAGGATATTGACCGGTTCACCATTAGCTATCTCGGGACCGTTCTCCGCATCATCACCGGAACCCCAGATCCCCAGATCAGCCAGTTGGGGCAGCGAACAACCTATGATGAACGAGAATGCAAAGATAACTGCGACTGCCAGTATTTTTCTGTGCCAAGGAGCTGCTTTTTTCTTCCTCATATTCTTCGCCATTTCCCTTCGCCCCCTGTAAAACGGTAAGCCCCCATTTGAATTCTTCTAAACAAAACGAGTTTCTCTTTTTTCAAAATCCTTACCTGTCTTGGATTCTATCATCTAACCAGAAATTGCACCACACCCTTGGCAGCAAACTGCCAAAATATTTGGGTAAGGTAATCGTTAATCCCAATTCTTATCTGTTCAATCTGGTGTTTATTCTTTCATTGTTGATCATGCTATAATTTTCTGCGTTAAATTTTCCCGGTTATTCGGTTGACGTGGATCCATCTCCACCTTAATGACTGATTTAGGAGGTTACACCCCTTTGGTAAGGCGACCTTTCTCTGAAGAATACTGCGTTCCTTTCGCCCCTCCGCCGGTGATTCCAATCCTGTTGGCTCCAATGATTATTAATGCCAAAACCACTGCCAGTATCAACAGCGCCTTGGGGCTGCTGACATAGGCCATAACCACCGCCGCACCTCCCAAAAGGGCACTGACGATGTATATGATCACAACGCTTTTTTGATGACTAATACCCATATCCATCAGACGGTGGTGCAGGTGAGCTTTGTCCGCTCCGAATATGGGCGCCTGGTTGTTTACCCGGCGTATTATAGCAAACAGGGTATCAAAGACCGGTATCCCCAGAATTATCACCGGAATACATAAAGAAACCAGGGTCGCCCCCTTGGCCAGTCCTGATACCGAAAGACAGGCCAGGACAAATCCAAGGAACATCGATCCCGAATCCCCCATAAAGATCCGGGCCGGGTGAAAATTGTGCGGAAGAAAGCCCGCTATTGCCCCGGCCAATACCAGAGCTACATAGGCTATAACCGTCTGATCCCCCTTCCAAGCCACAACCCCAATGGTGATAGCGGCTATAGCGCACACTCCACCGGCCAAACCATCCAGGCCGTCGATCAGGTTTACCGCATTGGTAATCCCGATAATCCACAGGAGTGTAAGGGGGATACTCAGTGCCCCCAGTTGAAATACCCCATCGAAGGGATTGGTCATTACGTGAACCCGAACTCCGAAATAAACTGCAATCAGAGCAGCAACAATCTGGGCGACTAATTTGGTCCAGGGACTCAAACGATAGATATCGTCCAAAACCCCCACCAGGAATATTGCCGTGCCGCCCAGCAGGATCCCCATTAAGGTTGGATCCAGGCCCTGGGTTGCCATAATGACTACGACAAAAGCCAAAAATATACCGGTACCACCAAGGCGAGGCATAGGTTTGCTATGCACCTTACGGGCACTAGGCTGATCGATGGCACCGATGCGAAAAGCCAGTCTAGCTATCAGTGGCATAAGTAAATACGCCATAATAAATGCAATTATTACACCAAGGGCATAAATATGATAGGCGTTTTTCACAATAAATCCTCCACACCCCATAACCTAGACAAATTCTAGCATTGACCTATTCGCCTGTCCACTAGGCAAATATGGTTATTGGCAGTTCACGGCTGTTTACGTTCCCTTTCCTTAATATATTAGAAAAAATGCGAAATTTCGGGGGGCCCGTGTCTTGAAAATCCTCTTAAATTTTTTTGTTATTTGCTGTAACTGTTTCGCGAGGTACCGCCAGGAAAACATGCATTCCCGGATAACACATTCAGAAATGAACCTCAGGAGCCTTTCAGCCGATTCCCTTGGTACATACTGAAAACGTGAAGAGTAGGTAAGATTTCTGCTATACTGTTCTATATATCGAAGGGAAAAAATACAGAGGCGGAGGTTGTTATGTTAGACAAGCAGGGCCGGTTATTCGGCAGAGTCAGCATCATCGATTTGGCCATTGTCCTGGCAATAATTTTGGTGATTGCCGGGGTATTTTATCGCGGACGCGGGACGGATGTGGCGGTTGCCGCGAAGACGGTACGAATTGAGGTGGTATGCCCATTTGTTTACCCGAACGTGGTCCCCAATATTAAGGTAGGAGATCAGCTGGTAGCCAACAATCAACTGGTACCAGTATATATAAAGGAAGTTGAAGTGAAGAAGGCGGCTACCACCGTCAGCAAACCGGACGGAAGTATGATCCTGACCGAGAACCCGTTCCGCAAGGATATTTTCCTGGTTATTGAAGGTCAGACCACAGCCGTCAGTCCTTCTCAGATAATGCTGGGGGGACAGCAGGTGCGGGCCGGGAAAGAAGACTATTATGTAAAGACCCGCACGGTGGAACTCAGGGCGACGATACTCAACGTGGAAGTGAAGTAGAAGCCATGACCCTGCTATTCCGCTGGCTGACCGGGAGCCTGTTCCTGGGCTGGCTGGTGAAGATTCGCCTGCAGCCCGGCCTGTGCGAAGGCTCCTTGATAATCAAAATGTTTAATTGGATATTATCACTGGTGCAGGACCTGTTGCGGGGCAGCTGGTTTCTGTCCTGGCTGGTTCGCGAAAACCCCGATGACATACACTCCAGTAAAGAGAGGGATACCGGCCTGGCCGCTACTACCTTTGGCCGGTTGTGGGAGCAGGTTCTTAAGGTTTTGTGGTCACTGGGCATGTGGGTACATCCACTGATCGAGGGTAGTGTCTTCCTTTCCAGGCCTGTGGTCGCGATTGGGCTCCTGGTTTCTCTATTTATGGCGGCCGACCTGGTTATTAACCAGCCGCGTGGCCTGGTGCTGGCGGTAAAGGTGTGTTTCTTGCTTCTTGGTCTGTTATTGGTTATCCGTCATCCAAGCAGGGAGTGGTGGAGTGGGAGCCTTTTGGGAAAATTCCTGGTCTGGTGGAATGGGTTCCGGGTAGCCGGTACCGGTGCCCGGCCTGTTATGGAGTACAGCCTGTTCCTGGCTGTGGCCTATGTTCTGCTTGATTATGTCCTGCGCACCTATTCCCCATTCCCTTTTCTGGTCGGGGTATGGGATGAGCTTCTGTTTTTCGTGATTGTAGTCATTCTGCTGGTAAGAACGGGATTGCAGAGGCTATCCCCGCAGGGCACGGGACTGTTGGTGCCATTCCTGCTCTACCTCAGTGTTTATGTCTTCCTGTTCATAATCAAATCTCCGGAGACAGCCCCGGCGGTAGAAGGGCTGCGGGTGTACCTGCAGTATATCCTGTGGTTCTTTGTGGCCGCCAATCTGCTCTTCAGCAGATCCCAGTTTAAATGGCTTTGTGATGTGTTTCTGCTGGTGGTTTTCCTCGTCGCACTGCACGGGGTTTACCAGTACTATATAGGGGTGGAGATTCCCACATCCTGGTACGACAGCAAGGTGGAAACCAGCATTACCACCCGTGTTTTTTCAATCATCGGCAGCCCTAATGTTCTGGGGAGTCTGCTGGTGCTGGCCATTCCTATGGCTCTCGCCAGCCTGCTGGCCAGCGGGAGCTATCTTAAAAAAATAGTGTATGGCGGGGTTTTCCTGACAATGCTCGCCTGTCTGATCTTCACCTTTTCGCGCGGCGCCTGGCTGGCTCTGGGATTTACCGTGATCCTCATGGGGCTGTGGCTGGACCGGCGTATCATCTGGGGCCTCTTAATAGTAGCCATCCTGACTCCGACGGTTTTGCCTTCGGTCTATGACCGTCTAGCCTACATGACCACCCCGGAGTATATTGCCTCCAGTGAACGGGGCGGGCGCATCGGTCGCTGGACGCAGACCCTGGCCACCTGGCAGGCTGCGCCGGCTACCGGTATCGGTCTGGGACGGTTCGGGGGAGCGGTGGCTGCACGCTTCTATCCTGATGATTCTTTTTATACAGATAATTTCTACCTGAAAACCGGGGCCGAGGCG
>JBLNCH010000180.1:0-3355 GCA_050260485.1 Bacillota bacterium
CGAGCTGCGGGATGCCAGGCTGATCCTGATGCAGGCAGTGAAAATTACGGTAAAAAATGCGTTAACCATGATCGGGGTGACAGCTCCGGAGAGGATGTAGTGCAAAAGGCTATAATAGAAATCATAATCAATAAAGTCCTGGCGAGGTGAGAAAAGATTAAAAATTAGGATGTAATAATTCTCAAGACAGAGCAATCCACACCCGGTACTAAGGAGGCGATGGTTAATGGAAAAGAAGAGTGAGGCTGACTGGGCTTATACAATCATTGAGGAGAAGGGTGGTCCGGTTTTTTACCGCGACCTGATCGAAGAAATCATTAAACGTATGAATAAGCCCAAAGATGCCAAAACTATGGCTTCAATTTACACCAGGATCAACATTGATAACCGGCTTAACCATATCGGCGAAGGTTACTGGGTTCTAAGAGAAGAATAAGGACTATCAATAGGGGGTTAGCTGTTAATGAAGATAATCTGGTTGGGTCATGCTTCCTTTTTGATCGAAACGGAATCTACCCGCATTGTCACTGACCCGTATGATAAGGCAACCGGTTACCGCATCCCTGATGTATCAGCCGACCTGGTCACAATAAGCCATAGCCACTATGATCATAATTGTGTGGAATGGGTTTTGGGGAATCCTCAGATGGTATCTTCCCCTGGTAAAACACAGTTCAGGGATGTTGACATCCTCGGGATCCCAAGCTTTCATGACCAGAACCAAGGGCGGTTGCGAGGGGATAATACGATATTTGTGATAAAGGCCGAGGACCTCGTTATATGCCATCTGGGAGATTTGGGGCACCTGCTAAGCCCCGATCAGTTGGAGGCAATAGGCAAGGTGGATGTTCTGTTAGCTCCGGTAGGTGGTACCTATACCATAACAGCCGGGGACGCAGTCAAACTCGTTGATGCTATGAAGCCACGAGTGACCGTTCCTATGCATTTTAAAACCCCGCCCTGCAAGATTAACCTGACTCCGGTTGAGGATTTTACAAAACACTATGATCGGGTTGCAAAACTTCCTTATTTGGACTTGTCCCGCCGAGAGATGGCTTCACTGCCCGAGGTGGTTGTTCTGGACTATTCTTACATTTGACCGCTGAAGCATGAAGAGATACAATGCCAAGTGTATTGTTTGGATTATTGAAAGTGAGGGACTTGTTTTGCCAAAATTCATATTTATAACCGGCGGAGTTGTCTCTTCATTGGGGAAAGGAATTACAGCGGCCTCACTGGGCCGACTGCTGAAGAGTCGGGGACTAAAGGTTGCACTGCAGAAATTCGATCCCTACATAAATGTGGACCCGGGAACCATGAGCCCCTACCAGCATGGAGAGGTCTTTGTTACTGAGGATGGGGCCGAGACAGACCTGGATGTGGGGCATTACGAACGATTCATTGATGAGAACATGCCCCGGCATGCCAATGTTACCACGGGCCAGATCTATAAGAGCGTGCTCGATAAAGAGAGACGTGGAGACTACCTCGGACAGACAGTTCAGGTGATTCCGCACATTACCAATGAAATTAAAGAACGGATAACCCAGATTCAGCATACCACTCAGGTTGACGTAGTGATCTCCGAGATCGGGGGAACGGTAGGAGATATCGAATCCCTGCCATTTCTGGAAGCCATTCGCCAGCTTAAGAGTGATTTAGGTAAAGAGAATGTACTCTACATTCATGTGACCCTGATTCCCTTTATTAAAGCCGCCGGTGAACTGAAAACCAAACCCAGCCAACACAGCGTCAAGGAACTGCGCAGCATCGGGATCAACCCCGACATCCTGGTGTGTCGCACGGAAAAGGAACTGTCCCGTGACCTAAAGGCCAAGCTGGCCCTCTTCTGTGATGTTGAAAACGATGCGGTTATTCAATGTATTGATGCCAGGTCGATCTACGAAGTCCCTCTGATTTTGGCCGAAGAAGGATTGGACAACATTGTAATCAGGATGCTGGGACTGAATTGTAACGAAGGGGATCTGGTGGATTGGCGCGAGCTGGTCCGCAGGATCAATAATCCCCAGGGAAAGGTGATCATTGGTTTGGTCGGTAAATATGTTAAACTGCAGGATGCCTACCTCAGCATTGTCGAGTCCCTTCACCACGCCGGAATCTATCACCAGGAGCTCGTTGAAATCAGATGGATTTATGCCGAAGATCTGGAAAAGAACGGGACAGGTGCGCTCGAGGGGGTAGATGGTATTCTGGTTCCGGGAGGTTTCGGAGAACGCGGCGTAGAAGGCAAGATCCTGGCTGCACGTTTTGCCAGGGAAAATCGGATTCCATACCTGGGGATCTGCCTGGGAATGCAGTGTGCGGTTATAGAATTTGCCCGGCATGTCTGTAACATGTCGGAGGCACACAGCTCTGAGTTTAATCCCCATACCCCCTATCCGGTAATAGACCTTATGTTGGAGCAGACCGGTGTGGTCGAAAAAGGCGGAACCATGAGATTAGGTCAGTATCCCTGCCGGCTAACGCCCGGCACCAAGGCCATGGCGGCCTATGGCCTGGAGGAGATCGTGGAAAGGCATCGTCACCGCTACGAGTTCAGCAACCGGTTTAAAGAGCAACTGGTTGCTTGCGGCATAATAATCAGCGGTATTTCACCGGACGGGAAGCTGGTGGAGATGATAGAACTGCCAGATCACCCTTGGTTTGTGGCCTGTCAATTCCATCCTGAATTCAAATCCCGGCCCAACCGCCCTCATCCTCTCTTCCGAGATTTTGTAGGGGCGGCCCGGAAAATGCGGGCATAACCAGTAAAACAGGGAGCAAGTATAAAGGGGTTCAGCAATCAACTGAACCCCTTAGTCTTGATATGGGATCATGGCTTGTTAGAAACTCCGGCGTCAGCCGTATCCAAATTGAACATGGCCTTCTTCTATTGCGGCCGGGATATTTTGCCGGCCTTCTACCTCCTGGCAGGTAAATTCCGCACCACGATATATAGAGTATCGGCCGCTGTATATTGCATTTTTAAATCAGCTCGACCACGGTGGCACAGGCTGGTCCGCCGCCGGCGCAGAGTGAGGCTACCCCGTATTTAGTGCCCCTTCTCCTCATCTCATGGATTAGGGTTATTATCAGGCGCACCCCCGTCTGACCCACCGGATGCCCCAAGGAAATACCGGAGCCGTTCACGTTGATGATGCTCTTGTCAATCTTCAGTTCACGGTTGCACGCTATAACCTGAGCGGCAAAGGCTTCGTTCAATTCCCACAGACCGATATCCTCCTTGGTTAACCCCGCATACTTCAGGGCTTTTTGCACCGCGGGAACTACACCGATGCCCATAATCTTGGGATCAACTGCCGCTGAAGCGGTGCTGACTATCTTGGCCAACGGT
>JBLNCH010000181.1:0-3686 GCA_050260485.1 Bacillota bacterium
GCAAGACTGCGAAAAGCTGGACTTGCTTATTATTAGGTTGAAAAAAGAGGGTTACGGAATATCTCCTCGAATACCTACTGTAAAATATTACTAACGGAGGAGGATGGATACGTATGGTTAGAACTCATAATAAAAGTCTTGTTATTCTGCTGCTGGCCTTACTGATGATCTTTTTGGCAAGCGGATGTGGAGGTGGAACTAAAGAGACCGGGAATCAAACTGGAACCCCTACCAATACGGATGTCGATCTTGCTGCTCTGCTGGAGAAAGGTAAGGATCTGCCAGGTATGTCCTATGATGCTGTAACGACCGCAGCCGGTATGGAGCCGGTCACAACCAAGGTCTGGGTCAAGGCAGGTAATATGAGGGTAGAGATGGACATTCCCGAAGGCGGTGGGAAGATGATAAGCATCGTCAACTCAAGCGAAGGTTTTGTATATTCTTATGCTGCAGATGAGCAGGTGGCTACCAAAATGCCCCTGGCACAGTCCGAGGTGGATACCACCACACCTCAGGATTACTCACAAAGCATGAAACCCGAATCCATGAAGTACATAAAGACTGAGACCCTGGATGGCAAGGAGTGTCTGGTCTACGAAGTTACCGACCAGGATAACACAGGAAAGGTCTGGCTTTGGAAGGATTACGGCATTCCCCTGCGGGTTGAGGTCACCGATGAGGGCGAAGAGATGGTGATGGAATACAAGAACGTCCAGGTGACCGAATTGGATGATTCCCTGTTCGAGCTGCCAGCCGGAATAGAGGTAATGGACATAGGGGATTTCGTTATCCCTCAGGAGACTCCGTAAGCATCTTGAAGGGATGACTGCCGGGTTTTGGTCGATTGGTGGTGTGACGTTAACATATCAAATAGGGAAAACGCAGGCTCCGGAAGACCCGGAGCTTGTTGTTTCTAACAAACAAAAAGTAGTGCGGCCAGTGACAGATGAGTATAATGCCAAGTCTACATAGGCTCATATACTACCTCGGTTATAATGAATTTCACGATAGAGGAATATTGATTATGTAGAATAAA
Source organism: Bacillota bacterium (assembly GCA_050260485.1). Taxonomy (GTDB): domain Bacteria; phylum Bacillota; class Syntrophomonadia; order Syntrophomonadales; family DTU052; genus DTU052. The sequence goes on from JBLNCH010000181.1 coordinate 1,037, forward strand.
ACAATAACGCGATACAGGCATTTATGGTATAAATAGGGTAGAAAGGGGAGGAGTGAAACTATGACAGATAAGTGGCTGGAGAAATTTACTCATTCGCTCGTCGAGTATGATTCGGGGGTCGACATGATCGCCCACGGGACATTCAAAGGCAAAGAATACCGGGTGCAAAAATTTTTTAAGGGATACCGGGCTGCTGATACCAATAAGATGCTGGAGGAAATGAAAAGGATGCTCTGGTCAATCATCGAGCAGGACTACTCCACGATTGACGTGCCTTTTAAAGATGTAATTGAGGCCTTGAAACAGATTGAAAAGCACGGAGGAGTCGATGTTCGGTATGACCGGCTGGCAGCTTATTATGGAGATGGCGAAAAGGCTCAAGCAATGTACAAACGTCTGGTGGAAATGGGTTACCTGCGAAAAAGCAACGATTTGGGCAATGTAATAATGAGTGCCAGCCTAACTCCGGAAGCCCGCTCACTGCTGGAAGGAATTGACTGAAGTTTAGGAATTAGAGTCAGAAAGCAATATTTATCAGGTAGTACTTAAAAGCCAGGGCAAGCACATACAAAATTAGCCCAGCCGACCCGGGGAAAGGCCGTTGTCAAACGAGGATGGCTATTTCCCTTTGCGCCATTCATCGCGGAGTTGGGAATTCTGATTTAATTACCCCTTGTCTCCGAAATTTATTGTCGCGTGCCATACTATTGTCTCTTTGCCTTATTTTTCTCGCGATGGTGAGTATTCTCATAAGGGATGGGAACGTATAGCACCGAAGGACGACGAGCTGAGATTTGCGGAAACAGGTCCATCAAAAGGTTAATCTCATTGGGAAGTCCGCAGCCAATTGGGATTCCCAGCTGCCTCATCATCTCACAGGTGATGGGGTAGTCGTGAGTCCAATTGCCGGAGGTAAGCAAAGTAGCTACCTCTCGCGCTCTATCTTCTGGCATCCGATCTTTAATTAGTTCTTCCACAAAGCTCTTGACCTGGTTAACCGCTTTTTCTGCAATGTCAGCCAGGATCAGGGTTTCATCATCCAGTTCGTCCACATCCTTGCTTTTTACGGCTCTGAGTATGGAGATGGCTGGATACTGGCCGATCTGGGGGTCCACCGGTCCCATTACTGCGTTTTCATCCATCACGATTTCATCAGCAGCCAGGGCGATCATGGTCCCACCTGACATTGCATAGTGGGGGACGAAGACTGTAACCTTGGCCGGGTGCCGCTTGAGGGCCAGGGCGATTTGTCCGGCGGCCAGGACTAAACCGCCCGGGGTATGAAGTATAATGTCGATCGGCATGTTGCCGGGAGTATAGCGGATGGCACGGAGTATCTGTTCAGAATCCTCGATATTGATGTACCGGCTGATTGGCAGGCCCATGAGGTTAAACATCTCCTGGCGGTGAATCAGGGTAATAACCCTGGTTCGTCGTTGGTTTTCTAGCTTTTCTATCAGCTTTAAACGTCGAGATTGAACCAGATGTTGCTGTAAAAAAGGCACCAGAAAGATGATTGCCAGGATTAGCCAGACAAGATCAAAAAGAGAGAACTGCAAGGTTTCACCTCATATTTTAATTAAGTATTAACATTCCCTGGCAATCCCGGTTTATACAAACTGATACACAGAAATAAGAAACCTTGACCATTTTCCATTTCCTGTGTCACATTCTGCGAATTAAAAAGGGACCTCTGCTGGGTCCCCACAATGGCTTGTAAAAAGAATTGAATTGGTTTTAGTCTGTTGTTTCTTTGGTCTAGGCATGCTCGCCAGAAAATGACCAAAGGCTATGTATGTTCAGTCTTATCTAATGATCTGATAGGTGATGGTAACTGTGCCGCGCACGGTTATGTTACCGGGCTGAATTGGGATGTCACCGCCGGCCGCACCTGCCCCTGCTGTATCGATATAGAGGGGGTACATCTCGGCTGGAGTTGAACCTTCCTTAACACTTATTATTGGTCCTACTTTGATTCCCAGGGCCCGGGCAATGGCGTTCGCTTTTTTATTAGCATTGATACAGGCCTGGCTTAGAGCCGTGGACTGCACAGAATTGTAGTCATTAAGGGAATAAGCGATGTTCTGCATCTCATTGGCTCCTGCTTTCAGCGCGGTATCGACAATCTGGCCGACCTTATGCAGATCGTCCGAAGTAACGGTAATCTGATTGCGTACCTGGTAACCAATAATTCTCGGGGGCTGTTTGTCTTCGCTCTCTGCATAAGAGTACTGCGGCCAGGCATTGTAACCAGTAGTCTCGATCTGATATTCCCGCAGACCTTTTTCGCGTAAGCTGTCAATTACTCGGTTCACAGTGTAGGAATTCTGCTCCTGCAGTTCCTTCAGGGATTTGCCTGAAGATACTACCGCCATGGTTATTTTAGCCTGGTCCGGTTTGACCTCTACCTGGCCAAGTCCGGTCACTACCAGAATGGGACCTTGTGAATCTGGGAGGTCGCCAGCAAACGCTGGAAGCAGGCTTCCCACTATCAGCAATCCGGTTAGGAGCAACACCAGTAATGAAGAAAATCGCTTAAATACAGGCTGTTTCATAATAACCTCCTTGTTTATTCTACTGAGGACGCGACCCGGGCCAATTCCTCTGGAGGCAGGTTGCCTGTAAGCTCGAACCGGTAGAGGGTTCCCTC
>JBLNCH010000182.1:0-3746 GCA_050260485.1 Bacillota bacterium
GTCTCAGGGAGAACTGCTGGTGCTCCGGACCCCTCCCATACCAGGAGTTCCGGGAGTGACCGTGACCGGTCGGTCTATCGCGCCCAGGGCCGGAAGGAATCTGCCCCTTCCCCGGGGCAAAAATACTGTGCCCAATGATGACAATACCGAACTGCGTGCAGCCATCGACGGTCATGTGATGATTGTTGATGGCAAGGTTACGGTGCATACCGTCCTGGAAATCTCGGGAAATGTTGATTATTCTACCGGGAACATTGATTATATCGGTAATGTTCGCATTCGGGGCAATATTACTGCCGGGTTTACTGTTAAAGCCGGTGGCGATATTGAAGTGAATGGAGTTATTGAAGGGGCTACAGTAATTGCCCAAGGGAATATAGTAGTGAAAAACGGGATTGCCGGCGGCCACAAAGGCATGGTCCAGGCCGGAGGAAGCCTCTTTGCCCGGTTTGTGGAAAATGCACGGGTAGAGGTTGGAGGAGATGTCGTAGTCGCAGAGGCGATTATCCAGTCTGTAGTTAGTGCCAATAACTGTATCCGCGTTGAAGGACGGAAAGCGGTTATCGTGGGAGGAACCCTGCAGGCGGGAGAGGAGATCTCGGCCCGGGTAATAGGATCGGCCCTGTCCCCTCAGACAGTCCTGGAAGTAGGGTTAAATCCGCGATTAAGGGAAGAAAAAAAGCTGATCTACCAGGAGTATCAGGATAAAAAGAAGTCCTTTGAAAACATCAATCAGTACCTGCAGGCCTATCAAAAAACAGGAATATCGCCGGAAAACCTTACCTCTAAAAGGAAGCTTGCCCTGGCTCAAATGCTCTCCGACTACAAGACGTTGCAGAAAGAACTGGAGGAACTTCTAAAACGCAAACAAGAGATTGACAATGAACTAAACCGTTTACAGGGTGGCCGGGTTAAGGCTGCGGACATGGTTTATCCAGGCGTACAGATAACGATTGGGCAGGCACAATACCATGTAAACGACCCCATCAGGTATGCCCTTTTCACCTTGAGAGATGGGGACATTAAGATAGAACCTCTTCGTTAATAATGGAGGAGGATTTATGAGCTTAAAGATAACTGAACTACAGGTAATGCTGCCCAAAACCAGTGAAATATCGCGCACGCAGCAGATACAGATGCAGGAGAACTTTCAACGCCAGCAGGAACTTGCAACTCAATTTGCCAACCAAACGGAAAGGGCAGAAACCACGGTGAATCAGACCCCACCGGGTAAGGAGGCTTTGATTCGCGATAAACAGGAACGAGGGAAAAAACGGGAGAATGGCCGGCAAAAAGCAGGAAATTCTTCCGGTAAGGAGAATAGGAAGGATATACCAAAGAGTGATTCCATCATAGATATTTTAGTCTGAGAGGTAATTATGGGGTTATTCTGGTTACTGATGGTCATGGCCGTTATTTTGATGGCCACCGCGGTATATAGTGTACAGAATCGCCGGAAAGTCGCCGACGAATTTACCGCCGATATGAAAAGCCTGATTCAGGAGGCGGTTCTGGTGAAGAAGGATCTCGAGTCGGTGATGGAAAATACCCTGATGATTACTGACGATATGATTAAGAACCTTGACGAGCGTTTGAACGAGCTTGAGAAACTGGTGTCATCTCAAGACCACAGAGCACCCGACAAAAAACCTTACCGAACGGTGGAGAGACGAAGCAAAAAACCGCTTCCATTTGCAGTTGAGGATCTGCGCCGTGCTCACCCCAGCATCGTGGTACCCAGATTGTGGAACGCTGGATACAGTATTTCAGAGATAGCCGAACTGCTGGATCGCGGACAGGGAGAAGTCCGTTTAATTCTGGATATTCAGAAGAGAAGAGAGATTTCCAGTTAAGCTAAAGTTGCGGCCTCATTATGGGTATGGTATACTAACCGATGGGAAAAATTACGCACGCACGTGACCCTGAAAAGGGTGCTTTTTTTGGTCTTTTCAGGGGATGAGGGATGCGGTGGATTAACAATGGAGGTGTATTAGTTAGTGGCGGTTGTTACCATGAAACAGTTGTTGGAGGCGGGGGTCCATTTCGGGCACCAGACCCGAAGGTGGAACCCGAAGATGGCGCCCTATATTTATATGGAGCGCAACGGTATTTACATTATCGACCTTCAACAAACGGTGAAGAAGTTTGAAGAGGCCTATGAGTTTGTAAAGAGTATCGCAGCAGAAGGTAAAACCCTTCTGTTTGTGGGAACCAAGAAACAGGCACAAGAAACCGTCCGGGATGAGGCTGTAAAATGCGGGATGTTCTATGTCAATCAGCGCTGGTTAGGCGGTATGCTAACTAATTACAAAACGATTAAGAAAAGGGTATACCGTTTAAAGGAACTGGAAAAAATGGAACAGGACGGAGCTTTTGAGGCTTTGACCAAAAAAGAGGTAGCCCGCCTGCGGGGTCAAAAGGAGAAACTTGAGCGATTTTTGGCTGGTATTAAGGACATGGAAGGACTCCCGGGAGCCCTGTTTGTGGTTGACCCCCGCAAAGAGCGGATTGCCGTTTCTGAAGCCCGGAAACTTGGTATACCGGTGGTAGCAATTGTTGATACCAACTGCGATCCAGACGAGATCGACTACGTTATCCCCGGAAATGATGATGCCATCCGGGCGGTAAAACTTATGTGTTCGCGAATTGCTGACGCAGTCCTGGAGGGAAGGCAAGGGGAACAAACCACAGAATAATGATCAGTAACGGGGTGAATGAGGTTGGGTGTGCCATTCCTCGTCACCCCTTTTTTGAATGAAATTAGGAGGTTGAGAATAGATGATAACTGCTGGCATGGTCAAGGAATTACGCGAGAGAACCGGCGTAGGAATGATGGATTGCAAAAACGCTCTGGTTGAGACCGGGGGAGACATGGAAAAGGCGATAGAGGTACTGCGTACCAAGGGACTGGCTCAGGCCGCCAAGAAAGCATCCCGGTTAGCCAGTGAAGGCATGGTTGCTTCATATATCCATATGGGCGGACGTATTGGTGTGCTCCTGGAAGTAAACTGTGAAACAGACTTTGTCGCCAAGACTGAAGAGTTTAGAGCTCTCTGTCATGACATCGCCATGCAGATCGCGGCTGCCAAACCGGAGTATGTAAGACGTGAAGATGTCCCTCAGGAAACCATTGAATCAGAAAAACGTATCCTCCGGCAGCAGGCCCTCAATGAGGGGAAACCTGAAAAAATTGTGGATAAAATGGTCGAAGGCCGGATCGAGAAGTATTACAAGGAGAACTGTCTGCTGGAACAGCCTTTCATTAAAGATACTGATAAAACGGTTCAGGATCTGCTAAATGACAAGGTGATGAAATTAGGAGAGAATATCACGGTCAGACGCTTCGTGCGATATGAGGTGGGAGAGGGTCTGGCGAAAAAGGAACAGAATTTTGTAGAGGAAGTAATGTCGCAGATAAAGTAGCCCGCGGCAGGAGGTGCCGGCCATGGAAGAACCCAAATACAAGCGGATTGTCCTCAAACTAAGCGGAGAGGCCCTCGCCGGTGAGGGCGGTTATGGCATCAACCACCAGGTTCTGGTGTCCATAGCCAGGCAGATCAAAGAGGTTGTAGCATTAAAGGTACAGGTGGCGATTGTTGTAGGGGGAGGCAATATCTGGCGGGGAGTGGCCGGTAGCGCCCGGGGCATGGACCGGGCCACAGCCGATTATATGGGAATGCTGGCCACCGTCATCAATGCTCTGGCTCTGCAGGATGCCCTGGAAAACGTTGGCGTACCGACCCGGG
>JBLNCH010000183.1:0-3678 GCA_050260485.1 Bacillota bacterium
GGTTGATGCGGTCAGCTAAGCCAACCTCCTCGATCACCTTGAGAGCACGACTCCGGTTGTTTTTGGTTTTACCGTATATAGTAGGGAGAAGAACATTGTCCAGAACGGTGGTGCGGGGCAGCAGGTTAAACTGCTGAAATACAAAGCCGATCTTCTGATTGCGTAATGCAGCCAGTCTATTATCCCTGAGCTTGCTTACATCCTGGCCTTCCAGGAGGTATTGTCCGGATGTCGGGCGGTCAAGCAGGCCCAGGATATGCATCAATGTTGATTTACCGGAACCAGAAGGTCCCATTATAGCCAGGAATTCACCTCTGGCAACTGTCAGGTCAACATCCTTTAAAGCTACAGTATCCTCGTCGCCGGTTCTATAAGTCTTGGAGATCCCTTTCATCTCGATGATATATGCCAACCATACCACTCTTTCGTATTTACTCTTTTCCATACTATTTTGGATAAAAGTCAAACTCTATACTCGTGTTTCTAATGTATAAGGAATCGGTTCCGGAAAACCAACTTGGTCGCTGATCAAAATTTTAGGTTGCCATTTGGAGAATCATCCTGTAATATAATTTTATTAGAGAATGTGGACCGAAATTATCCGCTTAGGGGTGCGTGATATGCAGATCACCAGGCAGACCGAATACGGTATTAGAACTTTAATCGAACTGGCGCAATCTCCTGAAGGTCAGCTGATTCCTTCCAAAACCATCTCTGAACGCCAGGAAATCCCCGAAACTTTTTTGCACAAGACATTGCAGCTGTTGTCCAAGGCAGGACTGGTTGTAACTCAGCGAGGGGTTCAGGGGGGAGTAAGGCTGGCTTTACCGCCCGATAAGATCACAATCATGGATATCCTTAATGCGATAGAAGGTCCACTGGCCATAAACGTCTGTTTGTCACCCGGTTATCCCTGTGATAATCTGCAAACCTGCAAGGTCAGAAAGATTTTAGGTAGAGCCCAGGCTGCTATGGCAGCTGAACTGAGCCGGGAAACACTGGCTGACATCATAGATGAAAGGGAGGGAGAGGTGTAAGCAAGGTAGGATTCTTCATTTTTTCCTTAAATAGAACAAAAATCATCCACTTAATCACCTATTGAGGAGGTTGTTATATGTTCTGTAATCAGTGTGAGCAGACTGCTAAAGGAATTGGCTGTACGGTTTCCGGAGTTTGTGGCAAAAAACCCGAGGTTGCCGAACTCCAGGACCTGCTGACTTATGCTATCCGCGGGCTGAGCCGCAGGGCATACGAGGCAGGGGAAGTCGGGATTAATGACCCTGAAATCAACCGCTTTATTACCAAAGCATTATTTACCACCCTTACCAACGTCAACTTCGACCCACAATCCCTTGCCGAATACATTAGAAAGGCGGTCGACTTGAGGCAAAGTTTGGTAAATAAATTGACGGAATCCGGAGCGAAGGACAAATGGGAGGATCCAGCTCTTGACTTTGCACCGACCGGAGATCTGCAGGGTTTGTACCAGCAGGGCAAAGAAGTTGGACACCTGGGGTTTCAGGAAGCTGATCCTGATATCAGGTCTTTGAAGCAGCTTCTTATGTACGGACTGAGAGGTATCAGCGCTTACGCTCATCACGCCAGTCTCCTGGGACAGGAGGACCCGGCGGTGTATCAATTCATTATTAAAGCACTGGCCAACCTGACCAATAGCTCGCTGAGCTTAGAGGATTGGCTTAACCTGGTCCTGGAATGCGGTGCCATTAACCTTAGATCCATGGAGCTTTTGGATGCCGGGAACACTGAAACCCTGGGTCACCCGGAACCGACTCCTGTAAATCTGGGACACGTTCAGGGCAAGTGTATCCTGGTGTCCGGGCATGATCTCCTGGATCTCAAGGAATTATTGATTCAGACGGAGGGCAAGGGCATTAACATCTATACTCATGGGGAGATGCTGCCGGCCCACGGTTATCCCGAGCTCAAGAAATTCCCACATCTGGTGGGACATTATGGGACCGCCTGGCACAATCAGAAACAGGAATTCAGCCGGTTCCCCGGCCCTATTCTGATGACCACCAACTGTATTCAGGAACCGCAGAAAACCTACCTTGACAGCATATTTACCACCGGTCCGGTTGCCTGGCCGGGTGTACGCTATGTGGGAAACGGGTCTTTCCAGCCGGTGATCGACAAAGCCCTGGAGATGCCGGGGTTTGAGGATAATCAAGAAGGGCGGACTGTAATATGTGGATTTGCCCGCAATGCGGTATTGAGCGTGGCTGACCAGGTAATAGAGGCGGTGAAGCGTGGAGACATCAAACACTTCATGCTGGTCGGCGGGTGTGATGGAGCCCGGGCTGCCCGCAGTTATTACACCGAATTTGTGGAAAAGGCCCCTGATGATACTGTGATTCTGACTTTAGGATGCGGCAAGTTCAAGTTCTTTGACAAAGAACTCGGTGATATCGGAGGAATACCACGGCTGCTGGACCTGGGTCAATGCAATGATGCCTACTCGGCGATTCAAATTGCGGTAGCCCTGGCCAATGCTTTTGAGTGTGGAGTCAATGATCTCCCGCTGTCGCTGGTGTTGTCCTGGTATGAACAGAAAGCCGTTTCCATACTCCTGAGTCTGCTCTATCTGGGCATCAAAAATATACGGATTGGTCCTACGCTCCCAGCTTTTATCTCCCCGGGAGTCCTGAAAGTGCTGGTCGATAGTTATGGCCTCAAACCGATAACTACCGCGGATGAAGACATGAAGGAAATCCTGGCCGGTTAAACCCGCAGCCAGCGATGGGAAAAAGAGGGTTCTCCCCTGTAACCAGGCGGGAACCCTCTGTGTTTTTTATTCTGCTGCTTACCTCGTGGCAGGTTTACGACATTTCATAAAGCGTTAGATCACATCAGTTTGAGGAAGCATAAACGAGGGCTTTTCGGTCCACGTTAACTATCTATACTCTACCCACGGAGTTTGGTGATAGACCGGCTGATTTAAACCGTTCCTGTTGTGTTAATTAAATTGACCAGGCGGCCCTGGCACCTTCCTCCACTGCTTCGATAATCCGGCGCCCTTTGACGGCGTCTCCCACTACCTGATAAGTTATGCCCTTCTCCTCAAGGAAGCTTTTCAGCCCGTCACGGGGTTTGGTTCCGGTAGCTACAATAACCTGGTCAAACCCGGTCAATTGCTGTTCTTGGCCTCCGACTGATATGGTAACTGCGTCCGTGGTTATTCTTCGTACCTGCGCACCAAGAATCATGGTATAGCCTGCCTGCCTGAAACGCTTGTGCAGCATATATCCATGGGAAGCGGCTTTGGTTACCGGAGACTCAGGCATCTCCTCCACCAAAACCAGATCATGGCAGCCCTGTTCACGGCAGAAATCAGCAACTTCCATCCCTACCAGGCCTCCACCAATGACCAGAACCTTCCCGGTGCACTGGACCTCTCCTTTTATCACCTGCCGGGCAAAGTAAACATGGGGAAGATCAATACCTTCAATCGGCGGAACAGCTTCCTCCGCTCCCGTAGCCAGGATTACGGCTTCGGGGTTGCCGGCGGCAATCATCTCTGGTGTCACCCGGGTATTCAACTGGAATTTGACGCCGGCCCTTTCTGCTTTGGTGGTGAGCTTTCTGATCCACCGTTCATAGGCTTCCTTGTAGGGCGCTCTGGCTGCCAGTTTAACCTGCCCTCCGGTTTCACCTTCC
>JBLNCH010000184.1:0-3269 GCA_050260485.1 Bacillota bacterium
TTCAAGTTCGTAACCCGGGGATTGCCTTTTGTGGCTTTGAAGACCGCCATGACCCTGGACGGGAAGATCGCCACCCACACCGGTGATTCCCGCTGGATAACCAATGAAAAGTCAAGAGAGTATGTCCACCGCTTAAGAAACACCTATGATGCGGTGCTGGTGGGTATTGGAACCGTATTAAAAGATGATCCCCGTTTAAATACCCGGCTTCCCCAGGAGGATACCCGTGATCCGGTGCGTCTCATAATCGATGCCAGGCTGGAGACGCCGACCGATTCCCGGATTTTGCAGACTGCCGGACAGCAGGAGACTATTATCTACTGTCTATCCGGGGTGGATTCGTTGAAGGTAAAGCAGTTTACAGACCTGGGGGCGGAAGTGGTAGCAATCAGGGGTTCATCAGGACGGGTCCCGCTGGAAGAGGTATTTCGGGATGTGGCTCAGAGAGGATTGATGAGCGTACTGATGGAAGCGGGTAGTCAGATCAACGCTTACGCTCTGGAGAAAAGACTGGTTGACAAGGTGTACTGGTTTATTGCTCCCCGGATCTGCGGCGGGGATCAGGCTGTATCCCCGGTGGGAGGCCGGGGGATTGAGCTGATGTCCCAAACCATAAACCTAAAGAATGTGATTGTCCGCTCCTTTGAAGGAGACTTACTGGTAGAAGGCTATGTTGAAAATGAGCAGGCCTGGCCTTACTAAGCGGGGTGGTTGTCATCTTTACTGGTATTATTGAGGAACTGGGAAAAGTCCGAGAGATCAAACGAGGCAGTCAGTCCTGTCAACTGGTGATTGCTGCCAGCCATGTATTAACCGACGTTAAGCTGGGGGACAGCATAGCGGTAAACGGAGTCTGCCTTACGGTGGTAGCTTTTGAGACTGGCTGGTTTGCGGCGGAAGTGATGTGGGAAACCCTGAGAAAGACCAACCTGGAAAAACTGCATTCCGGCGACCGGGTTAATCTGGAAAGGGCTTTACGCCTGGGTGACCGGCTGGGAGGTCATTTGGTGCTGGGCCATGTTGACGGAGTGGGCCGGATCATCGAGCAACAGCGGGTGGATATCGCCCTGGTAACCCGTATCGGGTCTCCTCCGGAACTGTTACGCTATGTGCTGCCCAAAGGTTCAGTGGCGGTTGACGGGGTAAGCCTTACCGTGGTGGAGAACCTTGCTGACAGCTTTACGGTTTCCCTGATACCCCATACCGCCAAGCTGACTACCCTGGGATGGAAGAAACCCGGGGATCTGGTCAACCTGGAAACTGACATCATTGGTAAGTATGTAGAGAGCTTGATGAAAGGAGCAGGCTCTTCGTCAAACCAAGAAAGAATGGACCTTGCTTTTCTGCAAAAACACGGGTTCATTGGCTAATAAATACCGTCGAGGAGGGATTAACATGTTCAATACAATAGAAGAAGCTATCGAGGATTTTAAGCAAGGGAAAATGGTCATTGTGGTCGACGACGAAGACCGGGAGAATGAGGGTGATTTGATTATTGCAGCCGAAAAGGTTACTCCGCAGGCCATAAATTTCATGGTAACCAATGCCCGTGGGTTAGTCTGTATGCCCTTGATTGGGGAGAGACTGGATGAGCTGGAGATAACCCAGATGGTAAGCAACAACACCGACAACCATGAGACCGCCTTTACAGTATCGGTTGATCACCATAGTACCGGTACCGGAATCTCCGCTCATGAAAGAGCTAAGACGGTAGCGGCCCTGCTGGATCCAAAGGCCAAGCCTTCGGATTTCCGGAGACCAGGGCATATATTCCCCTTGCGCTACAAAGAGGGAGGGGTTCTGCGGCGTGCAGGCCACACTGAGGCATCGGTGGACCTGGCCAGGTTGGCCGGACTTTATCCGGCGGGGGTTATCTGTGAGATCATGAATGATGACGGGACTATGGCCAGAGTACCTGAACTCATCGAATTTGCTGCCCGTCATAACCTGAAGATCATAACTATCGCCGATCTGATTCAGTACCGGCGTCAGCACGAAAAATTAGTCAAAAGGGCGGCTCAGGTAAAACTGCCCACCCGGTACGGGGAATTCACCGCTATCGCGTACAAGTCCTTGCTGGATGGAAAAGAGCATATGGCCCTGGTTAAGGGAGAAATAAAGGAAACCGACAGCGTGCTGGTCAGGGTTCATTCCGAGTGCCTTACCGGCGATGTTTTCGGGTCCCTGCGCTGTGACTGCGGGGATCAACTGGCCAGTGCTCTTAGTATGATTGAAAAGGAAGGCAAAGGGGTAGTACTGTACATGCGGCAGGAGGGGCGCGGAATCGGGTTGCTCAACAAGATACGCGCCTATGAACTGCAGGACAAGGGCAGGGATACCGTAGAGGCCAACGAGGAGCTGGGGTTCCCGGCGGACCTTCGCGACTATGGTATCGGGGCCCAGATCCTGGTTGACCTGGGAGTAAGGAAGATGAGGCTGATCACCAACAACCCCCGTAAGATAAAAGGGGTTGAGGGTTACGGGCTTCAGGTGGTTGAACGGGTTCCGATTGAGATACCGCCGCTCCGGGAAAACGAGCGCTATCTCCGGACCAAAAAGGAGAAAATGGGACACCTGCTGGCCAGTATCAGCTGATTTTAGCGTCCGTAGATACCCACGAGATAAGGTTAACTTTTTCAGCTTCAAGACAAACAAACCGCTTGATAAAACGATATTATTATGGGAGGGAACAGGTTGTGGCAAGAGTATATGAAGGTCAGCTTTTAGGTGAAGGCTTAAGGTTTGCCCTGGTGGTCAGCAGGTTTAATGAGTTCATAACCCAAAAACTCCTGGGAGGGGCTATGGATGCCCTCACCCGCCATGGGGCAAGCCCCGATGATATTGAGATAGTATGGGTTCCCGGCGCCTTTGAAATGCCCCTGGTGGCCCAAAAGATGACCCAGAAAGACGTTGACGCGGTTATATGTTTGGGTGCAGTAATCAGGGGAGCAACCCCTCATTTTGAATACGTATCAGCGGAAGTTACGAAGGGGATAGCCCAGGTAGGATTAAACACGGGGAAACCGGTGATTTTCGGCGTGATTACCGCCGATACCATTGAGCAGGCTATTGAAAGGGCCGGGACCAAGAGCGGAAACAAGGGATTCGATGCCGCAGTAACGGCGATTGAGATGGCCAACCTGTTAAGAATACTGTCCTGAGCACAGACCGGCGAACTGCAGAGCATACCCTGTTGTTATTGTGAGATGCGGCAAAGTAAATAACGCTGTGGCAGGGTTACCACAGCGTTATTTCATCCGGAATTATGT
>JBLNCH010000185.1:0-3745 GCA_050260485.1 Bacillota bacterium
CTGGCAATCTCTGCAATTGCCCTAGGTTCATTCAAGTATGTGATACAAACCGGACAGGCGACGATCGATTCAATGAGCAACTTTATGACAGCGGTATTACCGCAGATGATGGTTCTGGTTACCGGGCTGGGTCATGTACATACGGCGGCCGCCATCTTTCCTATAATGATGGTTGCCTGTACCGCTTTCGCCCGGGGGATGGGGCTGATTGTATTCCCCTTGATAGCATTGTCAGCCATATTAAACCTGGCCGACCAGCTGACTGATACTATCAAGCTGGAAAGGATGGGCAAGCTGGTCTATACCCTCGCGGAAGTGATCATGGGACTTATGCTGACCTTTTTTATCGGCATTCTTACCCTTCGCTCCATTTACGGATCGGTTATGGATGCCTTCACTCTGAGAACCGGTAAGTTCGTGACCGATACCTTCTTTCCGGTTATCGGGGGCTACCTGTCGGATGCACTGGAAACTGCTGCCGGGTACGTGGTCTTGTTGAAACAGGCGGTTGGCATTTTGGGCCTCCTAACTATCTTTGGCATTTTTGTATTCCCAATTTTAAAGATTGGGGTTATCGCACTGATTTATAAAGTGAGCGCAGCCATGGTTGAACCCCTTGGTGACAACCGCGTAAGCCAGGTCCTGGAGATAATGGGGAATCACCTGCTGCTGGCACTGGCCTCGGTGGTGGCGGTAGGTCTTATGTTCTTTATCCTGATGACAATACTGGTGAGCACTGGAAACAGCGTTATTCTGCTACGGTAATTCAGCCGCCGCTTTTATATAGATGTTCGTGAGCTATGTATCCATGGTAGTAGAAGCAAGGCGTGCACATAATGCAGAGGCCATCAGATGTGAGGTGTTGCCATGGGAATCCTGATGAGCATTGTTAAGAGCTTGCTCTTGATAGTAGTAATCGCCAGCTTTCTTGAGATTCTGCTCCCTGATAACAGTTTGCGTCCCTTTGTCCGTTTTACCATCGGCCTTTTCGTTATTCTGGCCATCCTCAACCCGATTCTGTCAACCTTTTATTCCGAACGGGCTTTGCAGGCCAGTGCTTGGGACCTTCCCTGGGAATATAACGAGACTGGCCGTTACCGGGAAACGGGCATTGAGGTGAATCGGGATATACAAAAAGTCGGCAGCGAGGTTATCAAGGAGAAGATTGAACAGCAGATCAACAGCCTGGCGATCCTGGTTCCGGGGGTCGGAGATTTGGAGACCCGGGTGGTTATTGACCCGCAAACGGGCGAATTATCAGAAGTCGCACTGGCCGTCGTTCCCATGTCTACGGATTCCGGGGATGGAACCATAGAGGCGTTTTAATGTCAGGACCAGCAGAATCGGGACCGGGAGGCCATCATCGAGAAACTCACCAGCATGATGAAAAACCTTTACGGGCTTGAGGAGCACCAGATAGTAATTAACTTCAAGGGAGGATAAACATGTTGCCATCCGAATTCTGGCTAAAAAAGGTTAAGGAAAAACCATGGAAAACTACGCAAGTAAGAGCAGCAGCAGTGGTTCTGGCTATCGTAGGCATTGCCCTGATTCTATGGCCTACCAGTCCCGCCCCATCGCCATCCCCTGCGCCTCAGGAACGGTCGGCTGTTCCCGCACCGGGTCCCGATACTGCGGCGATGGAAAGAGAACTGTCCCAGGTGCTGTCACAAATCAGCGGTGTCGGTGCAGTGCAGGCCAAACTTACCTTGAAATCAGATGGCGCCAGGATTTATGCCACCAATGAAAGGGTGGAGACTCGTCAGACTCAGGAAAAGGACCAGAATGGCACCACCCGCAACATAACCGAGCAGAGCAGTGACCGGCAGCTGGTACTTTCCAACAACTCGCCGGTCTTGGAAGAAAGCAAAGCACCGGAGATTGTCGGGGTACTGGTAATAGCCGAAGGCGCTGCTGATCCCGCAATTGAAGAAAACCTGTCGCAGGCGGTCACTGGATTACTTGGAATCCCGGCATCCCGGGTTACGGTACTTCCCATGGAAAAAGGGGGTAATGCTCATTGATAGTTCAACTACGATCAAAAAGCATCATCGCAGCCATAGCCGTGGTGGCATTGGTGGGAATTGCCTGCTGGCAACTGGTGAATTGGAGAACAGCGGCCAATACTTCGGAACCACCCACGGTTCCTCCGCAAATAACCGTTGACCGGCAGTCAACTCCGGAGCCTGAAGGTTCATTTTTCCCTTATTTCCGATTACAGAGAGAAAAGGTGAGGAGTCAACAGTTGGAATTATTACAGGAGATAATTAATAATCCCAACACGGATGATACCACCAAACAGTCCGCGTTAAACAGGCTCTTAACTATAACCAATGCCATGGAAATGGAAGTAAAAGCCGAGGGCCTGTTAAAAGCGCAGGGGTTTAAGGAGGGGGTCGTGATTGTTCAGGACTCAACCGCTTCCGTGATCATTTCGGGGCCTGAACTGAATGAATCGGAGGAGGAACAGGTCAAGAGCCAGGTAGCCGGAATTCTGAAAATGGACAGTCAGCAGATTAATCTTATAAAACAGGATTGAAGGATGAACCTGTATCGCGGTTGAAAGCCGGATATTCAATACAAATTACATGGCATTAAGATGCCGTCTTGCAATGTTATGCCTTTCCTGGTAAAAAAATAAAAAAATGAGCAGGCATATTGTATACATGAGTCGAATCTGTTGAAATGAGAACTCCCTATGCCTATAATTAAAATATGCTTTAATGATCGGCATATAAATCACTCAGGCCGCGGCCTGAGTTGATTTTTAATGATGACCTATACATACATTGTATCCATACCAATACAGCAATCCATGGGGAGGGCAACCTATTGAATCGAATTAAAATTACTGATACCTCACTTCGTGATGGGCACCAAAGCCTTTGGGCTACCAGGATGGCTCTGGAAGATATGCAGCCGATCCTCAAAAAGCTGGATGATGTGGGCTATCATTCCCTGGAGGTCTGGGGTGGGGCCACCTTTGACGTAGCAATTCGCTTTCTTAATGAGGATCCCTGGGAAAGGCTCAGGGTGATCCGTTCCATCATTACCAAGACCAGGCTGCAGATGTTGCTGCGAGGGCAATCTCTGGTGGGCTATTCTCATTATCCCGATGATATCGTGGAAAGGTTTGTCGAGCGGGCAGCCGCTAACGGCATTGACATCTTCCGTATATTTGATGCCCTGAATGATATCCGTAATCTGGAAGTCCCCATACAGGCGGCCAAGAAGGTTAACAAGCATGTACAGGCATGTGTGGTTTATACCATAAGCCCGGTTCATACCATGGAATACTTCGTGGAAACTGGACTCCGCCTGGAGGATATGGGTGCCGACAGCCTGTGCATCAAAGACATGGCAGGACTCCTGGGTCCATATCAGGCCTATGATCTGATCAAGGCTCTCAAAGCCCGCATTAATATTCCCATCCAGCTTCATACCCATTATATAGGAGGACTGGCCGTTGGTGCTTGTCTAAAGGCGGCCGAAGCCGGGGTCGATATAGTCGATACCGCCAGTGTACCATTGGCATTTGGCTCTTCCCAGCCTCCGGTAGAAACCATAGTTAGAGCTCTGCAGGGTACACCATGGGATACGGGTCTTGATATCCATGATTTATTTGAGGTGGCTACGTATTTTGAGGACATACGTAAGAAAAAGGGATTTGAACGGGGCGTAACCCGTATCAACGACATGAAGGTGTTCGAACACCAGGTTCCCGGCGGAATGATTACCAATTTTG
>JBLNCH010000186.1:0-10181 GCA_050260485.1 Bacillota bacterium
AGCGTTCCTTGGCCGGCAATTCTACGGTCATCCAACTGCCTGCCCCGGAAGCTCGCGGGACTATTTCACATAATCAGCAGTTCTTTAAAGCATTTCTCCTGAATAAAGATTCCAAAAAAGGCTAAAGGATGGAAATGAACGTGCAGAATACAGATTGGCATGTGCGAACTGTTGCTGAAACTGCCCGGGAGTGCAAGACATCTCTGGAGACAGGCCTCACCTCGGGGGACGCCAGGCAGAGGCTGGGGGCGGGCCGAAATGTTATTGCCGAAGCCGACCAGCCCCGCCCGCTATC
The DNA here is from genome assembly GCA_050260485.1 of Bacillota bacterium. Taxonomy (GTDB): domain Bacteria; phylum Bacillota; class Syntrophomonadia; order Syntrophomonadales; family DTU052; genus DTU052. Next base: position 296 of record JBLNCH010000186.1, read on the forward strand.
GATGCTGGTATCGCAGTTTACCGACACCATGGTGCTGGTTTTGTTGGGGGCCACCCTGTTATCCGGGTTGCTGGGCGATGTGATTGATGCCATAACCATCTTAACCATAGTGATCATAAATGGTATTTTAGGTTTTATTCAGGAATACAGAGCGGAGCGGTCATTGGAAGAGATTAAGAAACTATCTTCACCTTACGCCACTGTTGTCCGGGACGGGAAACGCCAGCGGATTCCGGCGGAGGAGGTGGTAAAAGGAGACGTGGTAGAGATAGAGGCCGGGGATCGCGTACCGGCCGATATGCGGCTCAGCATGGCTACCAGCCTGGAGATAGAGGAGTCCAATCTGACCGGAGAATCCCTGCCGGTACGAAAAGTAACCGAGGCTTTGCCTGACCCCAAGCTGTCACTCGGGGATAGGTACAACATGGCCTATACGGGTACCGTAGTAACCCGCGGGCGTGGTCGCGGGATTGTGGTCGCCACCGGCCAGGAAACGGTGATGGGTGAGATTGCCCAGATGATTAAGGAACCTTCTGATCAGACTACCCCGTTGCAGCGCCGGCTTAACAACCTGGGCAAGGTGCTTATTGCCATCTGTATGGGTGCATGTCTGGCAGTGATGCTGATGGGTCTCTACCGGGGAGAAAACCTGGTGCGCATGATCATGGCCGGAATAAGCCTGGCGGTGGCTGCAATACCGGAAGGCCTTCCCGCAATAGTTACCGTGGTTCTGGCTCTGGGGGTTCAACGTATGGCCAAACGCAGGGCTATCGTGAGGAAGCTGCCGGCGGTGGAAACCCTGGGTTGTACAACGGTAATATGTTCCGATAAAACCGGTACACTGACCAAGAATGAGATGACGGTCAGAATACTGGCAACCATAGACAAAGAGGTGTTGATAACGGGTGAGGGTTACGCTCCCCAGGGTGAATTCCTGATGGACAAGGGGAGTGATGTCCTTAACGATACTGCTTTGCGGACCGCTGTTGAGGTAGCCTATCACTGCAATCATGCGGAGGTCGTTAAGGAGAATGGACGCTGGCTGGTTCAAGGAGATCCCACCGAAGGCGCCTTGAGAGTTATGGGGAAAAAGGCAGGTCTAAAGAAGCCGGCACCAGTCTTACGTGAGGTGCCGTTTGATTCAGAACGGAAAATGATGAGTGTGGTTATCCGGTACGGGAAGGGCTACCGGGTTTTAAGCAAAGGCGCTTTGGATGTCCTGATGAATAATTGTACCCGGATTGAAACGGCTCGGGGGGTTAGACCAATCACGGGTGCCCATCGCGGCTGGTTTGCCGAGCGCCAGGAGGAGTGGGCCCGCCAGGCTTACCGTGTTTTGGCCCTGGCTTACCGTGATATCTCGGAGGAGGAGTTAAGGTCCCTTACTGATCAGAGACTGGAGAGCAATTTGTGCCTGGTGGGGATCTGCGGCATAGTGGACCCACCCCGCCCGGCCGCGCGGGCTGCAGTTGCCGACTGCCGCCAGGCAGGCATAATCCCGATCATGATCACCGGAGACCACCCGGCTACCGCACTGGCGGTGGCCCGGCAAGTTGGAATATCCGACAGCCAGACGGTTATCGGGCCTCACGAAATTGACAGCCTTTCATTGAAAGAATTGGCGGACAGAGCCGTCAAGATACGTGTTTTTGCCCGTGTATCGCCCCAGCACAAGCTTAAGATTGTCAAGGCCTTAAGAAGCCGGAATCATGTGGTGGCTATGACCGGCGACGGGGTTAACGACGCTCCGGCCTTGAAAGAGGCGGATATTGGAGTTGCGATGGGTATCACCGGTACTGAGGTAACCAAGGAGGCTGCTGACATGGTTCTGGCTGATGATGATTTCTCAACCATTGTAGCCGCCGTTCATGAGGGTCGTGCCATCTATGATAATATCCGCAAGTTTATCAGGTATCTGCTGGGTGGTAATATCGGGGAGATTCTAACCATGTTCCTGGCCTCGCTTATTGGCATGCCCCTGCCGCTCCTCCCGCTGCAAATACTCTGGGTTAACCTGGTTACAGACGGGTTGCCGGCCATGGCCCTGGGCCTGGAACCGCCAGAACCAGGGGTGATGGAGAGAAAACCCCGTCCTGCAGGAGAGAGCATCTTCTCCCGTGGTCTGGGATGGCATCTGGTGGGCCGGGGGATTTTTATTGGCATCAGCACCCTGGCGGTGATGACTGTCGGGCTGACTTATTCAGGCCTGCAGGGCAAGGTGGATCTCGAACTGGCCCGTACCATGGCCTTTACCAACCTGGTTTTTGCGCAGCTCTTCTATGTCTTTGACTGCCGGTCCGAAAGGTTTTCGCCGTTTGAGCTGGGGTTTTTCAGAAACCCGTTCCTGGTGGGTGCGGTGTGCTGTTCGGTTATCATGCATCTCCTGGCCATTTACTGCGCTCCACTGAATCCTATTTTCGGCACCACTCCGTTAGACGGCTGGGCCTGGCTTATAATTCTCGCTGTTACCGGCGGGGGGATGCTGGTTAGATGGTGTTTATACTGGATTAGAAAAACTGTAATCAGATCCTCTCAATATGGTAAACTGGAGAACATAGGAACTTCGACAACCTGATTTCCATATGACGGGAGGGCGTGTTTTGCGGTTTACGAAGATGCATGGACTGGGCAATGACTTTGTAGTCATTGAGGACGGTCCGGTTGACTCCCGGGACTACCGGGATCTGGCAGTAAGGATGTGTGATCGCCATTTCGGTGTAGGAGGAGATGGGCTGATCATAACCGGTCGTGATTCAGAATGCGACATTTTTATGCGTATAATTAACTCAGACGGTAGTGAGCCGGAGATGTGCGGGAATGGTATCCGGTGCGTCGCCAAGTATGCATGGGAAAGGGGACTGGTTGATAAGCCGCTCTTCTCAGTGAAAACTCTGGCCGGTCCCATTCGACCCGAAGTATATATAAATAACGGCAAAGTTACCAAGGTTAAGGTAGATATGGGGGAACCGATTCTAACACCCCGCGACATACCGGTTCTGCTGGATACAGACTTAACCCGGGAAAGCATGCTGTCTGCCGGCGGCCGGGACTTCACATTCATCCCTGTCTCCATGGGCAACCCTCACTGCGTCATCTTTGTTGATGAAGTGGATCGGGTACCGGTTGCCCAATGGGGTCCGGTGATCGAAAACCACCCGATTTTCCCCCGCAGAACCAATGTTGAGTTTGTTCAGGTGCTTGGCCCCGCGGAGATGAGGATGAAGGTCTGGGAGAGAGGAGCCGGGGAAACACTGGCCTGTGGCACCGGTGCATGTGCTACCCTAGTAGCGGCAGCCGTTACCCAAAGGACCGGGAGACAAGCGGTGATTCATCTTTTGGGGGGCGACCTGGTCATTGAATGGTCGGAGACCAATAACCACGTTTACATGACCGGCCCGGCGGCTGAGGTGTTTTCCGGCGAATGGAAGGAATGAGACAGTAAGGAAACAGGGAGACAATCCTGTTTTCCATCGGCGTCTGAGCAGCCGGGGGACAAACCCCCGGCGCCCGTTCAGGAAAACGGCAGGCCTTGGCCAAGGGGATGTTTTGTATAACACCCTTTCCGGCCCCGCCATCTTAATACGTTACTAAACAGGAGGAGATCTGAGTGCAAGAGAATAATGCCATGCAAAAACTACCCCCCTACTTATTTGCCCGTATTGAGAAGAAGATTGAGGAGGCCCGGGAAAGAGGGGTTGAGCTTATTAGTCTGGGGATAGGTGACCCGGATCAACCGACCCCGGAGCATATTATCGAACGGGCTTACCAGGCTATGAGAGATCCGGCCAACCACCAGTATCCCAGTTCGGTCGGGATGCTGGCCTTTCGCCAGGCGGTGGCTGAATGGTACCTAAGGCGTTTTGGGGTACAGCTGGACCCCAAATCAGAAGTTGTATCCTTGATCGGTTCCAAAGAAGGAATCGCCAACATATCCGCCTGTTATTTGAATCCCGGAGACACCAGCCTGGTTCCGGATCCCGGATACCCGGTATACGGCATCGGCGCCATCCTGAATGGGGCTGAGCCTTACCGCATGCCGTTGCTGGCGGAGAACGGCTTCCTCCCCCGGCTCCAGGATATTCCGACTGAGGTGGCCAAGAAGGCCAAACTGATGTTTGTCAATTACCCCAATAACCCGACCGGGGCGGCGGCCACCGATGATTTCTACCACCAGGTGATTGCCTTTGCCCGAGATTTCGATATCCTGGTCTGCCATGATGCAGCTTATTCCGAGATAACGTTTGACAGCTACACCGCCAAAAGCTTTCTGGAATTCCCCGGAGCCAAAGAGGTGGGTATTGAATTCCACTCGGTTTCCAAGACTTATAACATGACCGGGTGGCGTATTGGCTGGGCGGCCGGCAACCGGGACGCGGTTGAGGTGCTGGGGCGTTACAAATCAAACGTCGATTCGGGTGCTTTCCAGGTGGTACAGTACGCGGCGATGGCAGCGCTTTTAGGACCCCAGGACTCGGTGGAGGCCATGCGAAAGCTCTATCGGGAACGCCGGGATGTGGTCATTGAGGGCCTGCGCCGCATGGGGTGGAAGATTGAACCCCCTCGGGGAAGTATTTACGTGTGGGCACCGGTACCCAAGGGATATGACTCGGCTTCGTTTGCGGAGATGGTGCTGGAGAAGGCAGGAGTGATAGTAACTCCAGGTATAGGTTACGGCGAATACGGGGAAGGTTATTTCAGGATTGCATTAACGGTAGATAAAGGAAAAATAGCTATCGCCCTCCAGAGGATGTATCAGGCCATTGGTCAGGTTGACTTTTAGTACCCGGCAATGACTCATTAGGGAACGATAAGCGCCGGCATAAGAACCCGGGAACAGAAAAAGGCCCTGAAAAACGGCGATAATAAAGGAGCATAGCAACCCATGATAAAAAGCATGACCGGATTTGGCCGGGGTGAAGGCAGTTCACCAGGTTACCAGATAACCTGTGAAATCAAGGCGGTCAATCACAGGTATCTCGATTTTAATCTCCGGATGTCACGACGGTATAATGTTTTAGAGGACAGGATTCGCGAAAAAATCAGACAGTACATCATCAGGGGACGGATTGAGACATTTGTAAATATTGAGAAAACGGGAGAATCCAAGCGTAATATTAAGGTTGACAATGATTTGGCAATGCTCTATCATAACTCTTTGAAAGATTTAGCAGAAACTCTACAAATTGAGTCCAACATAAACATTGTCGACATTTTTAAACTGCCTGAGGTGTTTGCCCTCGAAGAAGACGAGGAGGACATAGAGAGTATCTGGTCCGGGGTTGAAGAAGCCTTAACCCGTTCTTTGGAAGGGCTGGTCGACATGAGGATCCGGGAAGGACAGGTTCTGGCAGATGACATCCGCCAGAGAAATAAGAACATACTGAAATCCATAGACCTTATCGAAGAGCGAGCACCGCTGATTGTAATTGAGCACATGGAACGTATGAAAAAGCGAATACAGGAACTGAGCCAGGACCTGGAGATTGATGAAAACCGGTTACTCCAGGAAGTTGCCATTTTTGCTGACCGCACCAGTGTTGCGGAAGAGCTGGTTCGCATAAAGAGCCATTGTTCGCAGATGGAAGAACTGCTATTATCCACAGAGCCGGTTGGCCGCAAGTGCGATTTCTTGATTCAGGAGATGTTTCGAGAGATTAACACCATTGCGTCCAAGGCCAACGATTTATTTATAAACCGTACCGTAGTTGAACTTAAAGCCGAACTGGAGAAGATAAGGGAACAGGTACAGAATGTGGAGTAGAAAAGGAGGTGACCCGGTTAACCGGAAAACTTATGGAAATCAAATTAGTTAACATTGGATTCGGTAATATAGTAGCGGCTAATCGTATTGTAGCCATAGTCAGTCCAGAATCCGCACCGATTAAAAGGATTATTCAGGAGGCCAGGGAAAAGGGCAGTCTGATTGATGCCACCTACGGACGACGCACACGGGCGGTGATTATTGTTGACAGCGGTCATATAATTCTTTCTGCAGTTCAGCCCGAAACTGTCGCTAACCGACTTTCCGTCAAGGAAAGCAGTCAATCCGACGAAGCTTAGTGTGCTATGAATCGAAAGGGTATTCTATTTGTTATATCCGGTCCATCAGGAGTTGGCAAGGGAACCCTGAGGGAAAAGCTGATGGAAGCTCCCCTTGATGGCCTGGTATACTCCATCTCCGCCACTACCAGGAAGCCGCGCTCTGGTGAAATCGATGGGCGCGATTACTTTTTTTCGGAAGTCGATGAGTTTAAATCCTTGATCGCATCCGGAGAACTCCTGGAGTGGGCATTAGTATATAATAACTATTACGGAACGCCCAAGAAGTTCGTAATGGAACAACTGGAGAAGGGGATTGACGTCTTATTAGAGATTGATATCCAGGGAGCTTTAAAGGTCAAAAGCTTAATCGCCGATGGGGTGTTCGTATTTGTTTTGCCTCCCAGTATGGAGGAACTGGGTAACCGATTAAACGCGAGGGGAAAGGATTCACAGCTGGAGATCGAGCAACGCCTGGCGTGTTACGAGGAGGAGATTTCACACGTCGGCGATTACGACTATGTGGTTGTTAATGATAGTGTCGTAGAAGCTGCTGAAAAGATCCGGGCGATAATAATTGCCGAAAGATGCAGCGTAAAAAGACTGTATTGAGGGGGTATTACCTTGGTACCACCATCCTTGAAGGATCTGATGGAGATCTCCGATAGCAAGTACGCGATTGTGGTAGCTGTGGCTAAACGTGCCCGTGCTCTATCTGAGGGTAAACGCAAGGATGAAGACTGGCGCCTGTCAAGCATGGTGACAACAGCTTTGGAAGAGCTGCACCATGGAAAAATAAAGATAACTTACAAAAAAAGGACACCGGCCAATGAATGAGCAAAAGACGGTTGTGGTGGGAATTACGGGTGGAATTGCCGCCTATAAAGTGGCCGATCTGGTCAGCAGGTTATATAAGGGCGGGTTTAATGTGCAGGTGGTTATGACTGAGCACGCTACCCGTTTTATTTCGCCTTTAACACTTAGGACCCTGTCCAACAACCCGGTTCTGGTGGATATGTTTGATGAATCCGGAACCCATAAGGTACAGCACATAGGGGTGGCAGAAGAGGCAAGTATTTTGGTAATCGTTCCGGCCACCGCCAATATCATTGCCAAGATTGCCTGTGGGATGGCAGACGACCTTCTGTCAACCATTATTCTGGCCACCAGGGCTCCAGTCCTGATCGTGCCTTCTATGAATACCAACATGTACGATAAACAGGTAACTCAAGATAATATCAGGACCTTGAAAAGCCGCGGAATTTTGGTGCTGGAACCGGCAGAGGGCGATCTGGCATGCGGTGTTACCGGACGCGGCCGACTGCCCGACATTGAAACCATATATGACAGGATAATCGAGGTTTTGGAGGACCGTCCCCAGGACTTGACGGACAAGAAGATCTTGATTACTGCGGGTGCTACTCAGGAGGACATCGATCCGGTCAGGTTCATCACCAACCGCAGCACTGGCAAGATGGGCTATGCATTGGCTGCCGAGGCGGCTCGCCGCGGCGCCAGGGTGTTTTTGGTGACTGGCCCCACCGCCCTGCCGGACCCGGAGGGCGTGGAGATCTGGCGGGTCAGGAGTGCCCGTGAGATGAACGATATCTGTCAGCGGCTTTTCGATCAGGTGGATATAGTCATCGGAGCCGCGGCGGTAGCCGACTACCGCCCCCTGGAGTACAGCGAGCACAAGCTGAAAAAGAGTGATGATGAGCTGATCATAAAACTCGCCCGCAACCCGGATATTTTGGAGGGATTGGGTAAACGTAAACAGCACCAGCTTCTGGTCGGCTTTGCCGCTGAAACTTATGACCTGTTGCAAAATGCCAAGGAGAAGATGCACAAGAAAAACCTGGATCTGATGGTAGCCAACGATTTGACGGCTGATGGAGCCGGTTTTGCGGTAGATACCAACATTGTCACCCTTATCTTCAAGGATGGCACTGAAAAAAGCCTGCCCTGTCTGTCCAAATCAGAGGTAGCCGGAATTATTCTGGATACTATATTGGAGATCTAAATAATAATGGCGTACCTGATTCACAGGCATCTGATAACAACGGCTTATTAATTAATTTTTTTCGAAGGAGATGAACAGATGGCGCGCAGACTGTTTACGTCAGAGTCGGTAACCGAGGGTCATCCCGACAAGATCGCGGATCAGATCTCGGACGCAATACTGGATGCGATCATGGCTGAAGACTCACAGTGCAGGGTTGCGGCTGAAACCCTCGTAACCACGGGATTGGTGGTGGTCACCGGAGAGATAACTACCCGGTGTTACATAGAGATCCCGCGCCTGGTTAGGGATACCATCAGAGAGATTGGCTATACCAGGGCCAAGTTTGGATTTGACTGTGATACCTGTGCCGTGGTTACCTCGATTGACGAACAGTCACCGGATATAGCTCTTGGGGTCAACCAGGCTTTGGAGGCCAAAACCGGTGAGATGGTGGAAACCGAAATCGAGGCTCTGGGAGCAGGTGATCAGGGGATGATGTTCGGATATGCCACCGATGAGACGGAAGAGCTCATGCCTATGCCGATCCTTCTTGCTCATCGCCTGGCTATGCGTCTGTCTCAGGTCCGCAAGAACCGGTTATTGCCGTATCTGCGTCCGGACGGCAAGACCCAGGTCACAGTCGAGTATGATGATGATAAACCGGTCAGGGTTGACACCGTGGTGGTTTCGGCCCAGCATAGACCGGATATTCCGCTGGAACACATCCGCCACGAGATTATCGAGCAGGTTATTAAACAGGTTATACCTGAGGAAATGCTGGACAGCAAGACCCGGTTTTTTGTTAATCCCACCGGACGTTTTGTGATCGGGGGTCCCCAGGGGGACACGGGTCTGACCGGCCGTAAGATAATAGTGGATACCTACGGCGGCATGGCGAGACATGGCGGAGGTGCTTTCTCTGGGAAAGACCCCACCAAAGTGGACCGCTCCGCAGCTTATGCGGCCAGATATGTGGCCAAGAATATCGTAGCCGCCGGTTTGGCGAAGAGGTGCGAAATACAACTGGCCTATGCCATTGGAGTGGCCAGGCCTGTTTCCATACTGGTAGACACCTTTGGCACCGGAGCCATAGCCAACGACGCCATTGCCCGCTTGATTGAAACCCATTTTGACCTGAGACCGGCCGCCATTATCAGGGACTTAAAGCTGCGCCGGCCGATCTATAAAAAAACGGCGGCCTACGGGCACTTTGGGAGGCAGGATCCGGACTTTACCTGGGAGATTACCGATAAAGCCGAGGCCTTACGACAGGCTGCTTCCAGATGAGCCTGTCATCACCTTGGCAGAACAGCATCAGTTCAGATACCGAAAAGGCGGGGTTACCCGCCTTTGTTAACATAATACAAACGATGTCTGGTCAGTAACTTAGACAGGGGCGTTATTCGTGCGCATTCAAGTGCTGGTTGAAATCCCGCGACTGCAGGAGGAAAACCTTTTTACCTACCGGGTGCCCTTGCCATTACAGGACAAGATCCTGCCCGGTAAAAGGGTCTTGGTTCCCCTGGGGAATCAGGTAACCAGAGGTTTTGTCATGGAGATGGAACCGGGGGGCGAGGCCGGTGATCTAAAACCAGTCATGGGTGTCCTCGATGAGGAGCCAATCCTGAACTCCGAGATGCTGGCTCTGGCACGCTGGTTGGCGGATTACTATATGGCGCCATTGAGCAGAGTCGTGAAGGCCATGTTCCCGTCTGCTCTCGATGATCCCGCCAAAGAGATCTTGGTTCCCGGCGATTCCGCCCCTGGGAAGTCGTTACCGCCGGAAATTCACGAGAAACTGGGGCATTCCTGGAAAGATGTTCACCTTCCGCCCGAAGAACTGCT
>JBLNCH010000187.1:0-7196 GCA_050260485.1 Bacillota bacterium
CATGACCGTACAGGGAATATAGGAAACATATGAAGGCTCAGGGATCAGGACCTCATCACCAGGGCTGAGCAACACCCGGAGAGCCAGGTCGGTGGCTTCACTGACCCCCACCGTAACCAGAACTTCATGTTCCGGATCATAGTTTAGGTTTTGCCAGCGGTGCTGGTATTTGGCGATCTCCTCCCGCAGTTCTATCATGCCTGCATTGGCGGTGTACATGGTGTAGCCTTTCTCCAGAGAATAGAAACAGGCTTCCCTGATATGCCACGGGGTAACAAAATCCGGTTCCCCTACACCCAGGGAAATAACCCCCTCAATATGGGAAGCCAGGTCAAAGAATCTACGGATCCCCGAAGGGGGAAGGTTTTTGATAGTATCTGTCAGGTACCGGTTACCGTTCATGGACTGATCACCAACCTTCGATCCGATTCCTTGTCATCAAACATGAACCCATCCTGCTTGTAACGCTTCAGAACAAAATGGGTTGTGGTGCTCTGCACCTGGTGCATGGTGGCCAGTTTCTGCGATATAAATGTTGAAATATCCTTGAGATCCCTCCCGTGAACCACTACCGAGAGATCGTAGAGACCGCTCATAAGGTAAACCGCACGGACCTCAGGGAAGCGGCTGATACGGTTGGCAATAGCGTCAAAGCCTAGCTCACGTTCCGGGGTCACCTTGACCTCCACCATGGCCGTAACCCCATCATCTCCAGCCTTCTCCCAGTTGATGACCGCAGTATGCCCCAGAATGATTCTTTCCTTTTCCATACGGGCAATCTCCGCTACCACCCGGCTCTCATCCTCACCGAGCATGGCAGCGATCTGCTGCGGGGTGTGACGGGCATCCCGTTCCAGTAATTCCAGGATACGCCTCGTTAGACTCACTTTCCATCATCTCCTTTAATAAATTTTATTGTTAATTATTCTGAGTAGTGACTAAAAAATTAACTCCCGCCCCGAAAGGGACGGGAGTATTTCCCGCGGTACCACCCAATTTGACAATCGTGTCCACTCTTACCCCGTTAACGGTGGGAACCGTTCAGCTTGCCCTCTTGTAGGTTCACCGACACTCACGGGTGGCCTTCACCGCTAACCACACCGGTTCCCACCAGCCACCGGCTCTCTGCAGTGGAGATTCACGGCTACTCTCCCGTTCATCGCTTTAGATTTGCCTTTTTAACCAAAAGGCATTCCAGGATTGTACATTGGTTCCATGTTACAACTCCTAAATCACTAAGTCAACCCATTTTGCGGCTCTAAATTATACCAGCCAGAGGGCCGTACAGTGCCGCTCTTGTTGAGTGCCGTTTCTTCAAGATACCTGCAGCCTATTGGTATAGAGATCCAGGATAAGAGTCAAACTATCATAACATTTGAAGCCACATAACCGGGAGATAAACACAGCGCGAAAGGAGGTGTTAAACACTTTGAGTCGAAAAGAAGACCGTTTGCGTCAAGAACGCGAGCGTCTGGATCGCGAACAGCAGAGACAGGATCAGCGTCGTGATGATCAGAACCAACAGCAGAACCGGAAAAAGAATAACTAGTTGACCGGATCTCGCTAATGAGTGATGGACAACACATATCGGAATTCGCAGGTGATAGCGTCCTCCACAGAGGCCGTTATCACTTTTTTGTGCGGTCGAAGATCGCTAATAGCCAGGAACCGGCACTAATAACAAACCCTAATCCCGCTGCTAGTATTTAGCTGGATGTTCTTAATATTTTCTAAGAACATTTTAAGACCCTGGTGCATATCATCAATTTAAGATTCATTTAGGAGGATAATTTCTATGAAGCTGACTGCTGAAGAATACCAGGTAGCTCAAAGAGTAAACACCTACTTCCGTTCACCTGTCATGAGCCTGCGGGAAAAAATCTTCAATGCCAAGCTGATAGCATTGCATGACCTGGAGTTACAGAACTTCAGCTGTGAGACGGAAAAAGAGAAACTGACCCACTACTCTCATATACTGGACAGAATCATGCAGAAGATAGATGTCTGAGTAATAGCCCCGCTGCTGTCTGGCCACTGCTAAGGCTCTCAACAATGGTTTTGGGACCGGTGCAGCAGCCGGCAGCAAAAACCCCCACCTGGTTGGTAGAACCGTCAATACTGGCAATAAACCCCCGGTTGTCCCTTACAATTCCCAGCATATCGCATACTTCCCGGTCAGACCTGGTCGGTAATACTGCGGAACACAGCACTACCCAGTCATAATGTCCCTGTTCGACTTGGGACAGAGCGCTATCTTCATATTTCACGATCAGAGTCTGATTACGATCCCTGTCAATCCGGGCCGGCATACCCCTTATATACCGTACTGAATCCGTACGGTCTGCGGTATAAACCGGATGATAACTCTGGTTATCCATACAGAAAACATCCACCGTCGCCCCGGGAATCTTATCTATCAGTAACTGGGCCAGTTTCGCGGAGTAAAGGCAGCAAATCCGGGAACAATAAGAGACTCCCCGGCTCTGTTCCCGGGAACCAAAACACCGGATAATGGCAATCCTCGGCATGATTCCCAGTTCCGCTTCCCAGTCACCGTCGGCTTTTATGAGGGTTTCTTCCATCTCCCGGGCTGTAATTACCCGCGAGAGTCGCTGGTATCCCATTTCACCGCGCACAGCCGGGTCAATAAGATCAAAGCCGGTAGCCAAAATGATTCCAACAACTTCAACCCTTTTCCCGCCGAGTTCCACCCGAAAGACCCCATCAACCTTCCAGGCAGCGGAGGCATGGCACCCGGTCGCGACCTGAATAAGCGGGTGGTTCTGTACCTGGTAAGCCCGTTCGGCAACCAGGCAGGCTCCGCACCGGCGGCACTCGTCGACCGCTTTGCAGTTGTATTTTTGGGGACTGCCCCCCAAATGTTCGTCTTTTTCTACCAGGATGACCTCCTGGTTCCTGTCGGCCAGGTATAGAGCACTGGCCAAACCGGCCGGGCCTCCTCCAATAACCATAACCCTGGTCATGCTACCACATCCTTAATCGGAGTAGGATCTCTTCTTTATAATAGCGGACGGGGATACAGACCGGCCCGCCGCACGATCTCCGGTACTACTTCTTCCCAGGCCACCGCCATTATGTGAACCCCCTTAATCCCGGGAATTTCCCGCAATTCGGCGATCTGTTCCACCACGATGTTGATGGCCTCCTCCCTCGGGTCGGTAGCACCTTCCAGGCGTTCGCACAGCTCATCAGGAACCATCATTCCTGCCACATTCCTCTGCATGTACCGTGCCATCCTGCCGGATTTGATCGGCATCACTCCTGCCAGCACCGCTACTCTATCCGTCAATCCCCGTTCATTTATGAGGTCCATGAATTGTCTGAACCGCCTCATCTCCAGGACACACTGGGTCTGAACAAAATCAGCCCCCGCTTCCACCTTCTTCTGCAGGCGAAGAGCGCGGAACTCAAAGGGATCGGCAAAAGGGTTTTCTACACACCCGATAAAAACATCCGGCCTGACCTTTAGCTCTTCTCCGCAGAGGAAATGACCCTCGTCCCGCATATCCTTTATAGTTTTGATAAGCTGGATGGAATCCAGATCGAACACGTTTTTGGCCTGCGGGTGGTTACCAAAACTCTGGTGGTCTCCGGTAAGGCAGAGGACGTTTTTAATCCCAAGGGCGGCTGCTCCCAGGAGATCCGACTGGAGTCCGATGCGGTTGCGATCCCGGCAGGTCATCTGGATTACCGGCTCCAATCCCTTCTGCTGCACCAGTACACCGGCCGCAATGCTGGACATGCGGACAATAGCAGTCTGGTTGTCAGTTATGTTGAACGCGTCCGCATACCCCCGTAGAAGATCCGCCTTTTTATTTACAAATTCGGCGTTACAGCTCTTAGGAGGTCCGATTTCCGCCGTGATGGCAAAATGGCCCGCCTCTAAGACCCGGTTAAGATTACTCCTCGCCATCAAGAATCAAATCCTCCCTTGTCATTCTTCGCACCCCACCATCCCGGGATAATGACCAGTCCTTAGGTGGCTGTAAGACCAGCAGTCGGTCCATCTGGTTCAGTTTCTTCAGGCGGTCATAGATCAACTGCCAGGCACAATCAACCTCCCGTGATATCTCACACTTCCCGTTCTGAGAACCGCCACAGGGACCGTTCATAAGGCTCTTGGAACAACGGGCTACCGGACAAATCCCCCCGGTCAGGTGCAGCATGCAGTCCCCGCAGGCCTGGCACCTCTCCTCAAACACCCCGTGTTTCACCGGCATGCCCAGGAAACGGGTATTTAAGGCTGGTACCGTCTGGATGCCGGGAAAATGCTGGTTCATGGCCTGCACCCCGATCCCGCAGGCGGTGGAAACGAGCATCTCGTACCCCTGAATTGCCGGGTCCAACTGCTCCAAGAACTCCCACTCACACTGGCGGGGCACCGCCAAGCTATCCACCGTGATACCCGGTGCATCTATGGCTAACAGCCGGGCCAGGGTCTCGGCCTCCTGCAGGCCTCCGGTCTGGCAGACGGTCACACACCCCCCGCAACCAATCACCAAGACCTGCTTACAACCTTTTATCATGCTCTTAATATCAGATAAGGCCTTAAGCTCCCCAACAATCATGCCCCGACAACCCTCCTCCGTATCTCATCCGCCCTATCCTGGGCCGAAACCTGCATAACCTCGATGTGAACCGGATTAGTTACGGACTTTAGCAGCCGGTTCAACCTCTCCACCCGGGAGGACAACCGTTTTCCCCCGGAGCCGTGCTGGCACTTGCCGTCCCGGCAGGTCATTATAACCAGCCGTTCAGTCCCCGGTTCCCAGGCCTTCAGTATATCTGTAATCCCTATGCTTCCAGCACACGGGAAGAACTGACAGGGAATCCCGGTATCCTTCAGCAGCGGCCCCCCCGAGTTTTCACAGGCCAGCACCAAAGTGCCCGGTTTTTTAACTTGTGGTGCAACCTGTTTGACCGCCTGAGCCGGGCATTCAGCATAACACCGGCCACAGCCAAAACAGGCTTTCGGATCTATGAACATGGCCTGTCCATACAGGTTATGCGCCTTCTGGCCCAAGGTCACTGCCTGGTGCGGGCAGATCCGGTAACAGGTGAGACAGAGAGCACAGAGATCAGGTTGGATCTCATAGTTACAGGCAGGTTTATCTTCATCAACCTCGGAACAAATCAGGGTCTTAATACATGCTATCGTCTCCTCGGCTGAAAAAGGCTCCCCCCACCCCGTATCCACTGCCAGAATACCCTTCCTCCGGGTACCGAACGGGTAGTATTCCTGGCAGTCCACTTCAGGGATACCTAATAGGCTCAATACCCGCTGGTAATCGGGCCTTACCTGGTAACCACCAAGCCACCACAAGCGGTCAGCTTCAATAATCAAAGGCTCTGTGTCTCCCAGGGAACGGTTATACAGGTAAACGGTCTGGTTAGATAATTCCCTGTGGCTTACCGCCGGCATTTTCTCTGTTATACCAAGCCGTTGCATCTCAGGACCGGTGTGCTTATCATGAAAACTTACCACTGTATCCTTGAGGAAGATAACTCCTGCCTGGCGGGCTGTTTGATAGAGCTCTTCGCCGTCCGGGAAACCTACCTGTACCTCATCAGCTACCAGGTACACCTGGTGACCCCGGGAGGTCAGGTCCAGCACCTGGTGAATTAAATCCCTGAAATCCCCGGGACGGATCTTCTCGAGAACCAGAACCATGGTTAAGGGTTGATCGGCACCTCCGGCGGCCCTGATGGCTGCAGACATATCATACGCCGGTTCCGGAAAGACAATAATGGCCCTCACCACCTGGTGGATCAGGTAACCATCCGTCTCGATTTGCACCGTAAAATGACCGCAGGTACCGGTAACTCTCACCAGCCGGCTGTTACCCAGAACAGTAACTCCCTCTAGTTCTCTAATCGGTTCTCCAGGAAAAGCCCATAGAACAGGCACTTGACGGCTTATCTCGGCTGCCACACGGCATGATAATTCGCTTTCTCCCCATAAAAGAACCGGGGAGCTCACCTCACAGTCCCACAGGTATCCCATCAAAGAATCCTCCCCCTAAACATATCAACATAATAGACTACCAAAGAAAAACCTGCAACAAGGGGGGATAACGGCAGCATCTTTGGGTGAAACCCGTGTAAAACCTGGTACGGCGGCTCCCGCTTTACCAGCAAAAACACCGTTAAAACAATTGAACCAGGCCAGGTAAACTTCCCCGGCTCGAGGCTGATACACCTTTATTTAAACAGCATAAACCTCCGCTTCAACCACCGGTACTCAATAACGTAGCCACTCAGGAAAACCATTATCATTCCGGCCATCAGCCCTTTACTCCAATTCAGCCTCTTGCGCAGATGGGCGATGGTCTGTTCGTTCTGACCAGCATACTCAAAGATATTCTCCTGTTCTTCCTTGATCTCCTCAATCTGATGGCTGAGGCTATCTCTTTCCTTCATGATCTGATAAAGTCTCGTCCAGACCCTTACTCGCTCCCGCTGCAGTTCTTCCATCTGTCTCTTAATCAGGGTCTCTGCACCGTATTTTTCCCCTGGCACGAAAGCATCCCATATCACAACCCCCGAACTATTGTGGGGCGGTTCCAAGCCTGCCAGAGCACAGATGGTGGGAGCCACATCAATAACATTAACCCCATGGAGTTGTGAATCGGCCTTTATTCCGCTGGATTTCACAATCAACGGCACCATATTAGAAGTTGAAGAACTGCGGGCGGCGGTAACGATAAGGCAGGTTTCCCCATAGATATTCCAGTTCTTTAAAACTTTGACCAGCTTACCAATCTCCAGATCCACATCTCTCAAGTGATTGAGGTGATCCTTAGTGTTGACCCGTGTTGCCGATATCTTGCAGTCATCAAGGTATATGTATGTCAAGAAGGGCTTTTTCTCCAAAAACAGTCCAATAGCCTTTTCCATTACCTTGGAATCCGGCTGCTTGGAATCAATCCTCACATACTCTTCCTGCCCCCGGGCAAAACCCTGCAGCTTACCACCAGAACCGTCGACAACCAGAACCGAACGACCTGATTTACAGATGACATCCAAGAGTGACTCGGCCTCCACTTTATCAGTCCGGGAATAGTGTAAATGCTCCTCCGGCAAGCACCCGGTAAGGAGTGACGCCTCCCCTGCCTCAATAGTATTTGCTCGCACCGCCAGGCACTTGTCAGTGGAGGAACCGTCGCGGGCCAGGT
>JBLNCH010000188.1:0-3325 GCA_050260485.1 Bacillota bacterium
TTAATTAATACCTCCGCCATTTCTTTACAATTACGGTTGTCCCCTCACCCACACGGGATCTGATCTCCAGTTCATCCATCAACCGCCGAGACCCGGGAAGCCCCAAGCCAAGGCCGCTGCCGGTAGAATAGCCTTCTTGCATTGCCAGTTCAGGGTCGGCAATGCCCGGGCCGTGATCCTCGAAGGTCATCTCGATACCTACTTCGTTTCCTCGTTCAAGATAACGCCAGCTCATTACCCCTGATCCGGCGTATAAACAGATATTCCGTGCCAGTTCCGAGGTCGCAGTTACGATGCGTGTCACATCTGTGAGACTGAATCCCAGCCTCCCAGATATCTCCCGGATTGTCTTGCGCGCCAAAATGATGTCGCTCTCATCTGTGATAACGATATTTCCATGGTAATTATCGATCACGTTGTTAGCTCCCGTTAAAAGCCGCATTGAGTTTCTCCAGCGCATGTTCAACATTCAAAGCCGTCCCGGCACTTCCCAGTTTTAATCCGAGCTGAGTGGCTGTAATAGCCACACTTGGCTGCATTCCCGCAATGACTGTCCTGCCACCCATTAGGACCACCATTTGGGCCGTTTCGGTTATCACCCGGGCAAAAAAGGAGTCTACCGTCTGACAGGCGGAGATATCCAGCACCACTCCCTTAACCCGGTGTCGCTCCATTCCCTGCAGCACTTTATCCTGTAAAACCCCAACCGAGTCGTCATCAGGGTCAGGTGGAATTGTAACTAAAAGTACATCCAGTATCTTGATAACCGATATATTATCGTCCGCCATCTTCATCCTCCTATATTCACCTGTATCAAGCCTGTTTTACAACCTCCAGCTTCAACAAGTTAAACGCAAAAAGCAGTCCTGCTGAGAATGAGGAGCGGGTATTAACGTTGGAGAGATCAGTCCCCAACTGCACCAGTGTCCGGGCGATCTCCGGGCGGATGCCGGTCAGTACCACTTCCGCCCCTAACAGATTTACCGCACTGACGGTTTCGATCAGATACTGGGCGGTTTGTGAATCTATTGTAGGAACACCGGTAACATCAATCAGGGCAACCAGGGAACCTGTCTCGACAATCTTCTGCAGCAGCTGTTCCATAAGCTGTTGCGTTCGCCTGCTATCCAGGGTGCCGATTAAGGGCACCGTTACTATTCCTTCCCATATCTGTATCACCGGAGTCGAAACCTCCAGGATCTCCTTGGCCTGACGGGATATGATTTCCTCAGCCCGTTTACGCTCTTCAATCTCCGCCCGCAGGGTTTCATTCAGCTTTTCCAGATCGGCTGTCCGCTCCTGTACTCTTGATTCCAGTTCCTCATGCGATCTTAGCAGGGCCTCCTCGGCCTTTTTGCGCTCGGTTATATCCTGGCCCTGGGCTATGGTCGCCTCTACAGTGATACCGTCTTCCCTAAACAGGGTGGCCGAGTTCCAGAGGACCGTCCGCACAGTACCGTCGACGCGGGCAATGGCGATCTCCACCACCTCCCACCGCTCCCCGGATGCGGTCCGGCGGATAAGGGCCATGGATTCCTCTCGCTGGTCATCCGGAAAAAGGATCTCCAGGGATTTGCCGATAACCTCTTCGGCAACATATCCGGTAAGACGCTCGAAGGCACGGTTGAAACGGATTATCTTGTAGTTCGGGTCCCAGACAATTATAGGTGCATTGGCATAGTTGAGCAGGTTTTCCAAATAAGCATTGGTTGCCCGGAAAGCATCCTCGACCTGCAGACGTTGGGCGAGTTCCTGATTAAGCTCGGCTGTCCGCTCCGCAACCCTGGTTTCCAGAACATCATAGGCCTTTTGTAGCTCCTCTTCAGCCTTTTTGTATTTGGTGATGTCAATCCCCATTTCCAGAACCAAGGTACTACCGTCTTCATCGGTGTAAGGGATGTCAAGGATATGGTAATTACGCCCATCCGGGCCATTCCATAACCACTCATGCGGCTCCCCGGTTTTCAACGTTACAAAGCTCTCACAATCTTCACAGGGTTCGCTGCGTCCGAATAGATGCTCATAGCAGCGCCGGCCGTTAGCTTCACCAAAGCGCTCCCTAAAGAAGCGGTTGGCAAAGGGGACGCTATGATCGGGAGTTAACAGGATCAGGTACGCGGGTAATTGTTCCAGGAATTGATTAAACCGTTTTTTTTCTGTTTCCATCTAATCACTCCTCTTTTTATGTACCAAGATTGGCAGCCATAAAATAGTTCAAAGCAGCGTATCCAGCTACTGTCTCAGGTCGGTTAATCTTAGCCGGGAAAATAATTAGTCTCCTGATAACAGAAAATCTCGGGTATTCCCGGGATTATTTTCAATCCTCCGATTTCCGGTTTGCTGCACCCTCACGTCCCATTGCCCCCAGCAGGTTTTGAAAAGCTGGTTCAAAGGTGGCCATGCTGTTTTAATAATTCTCCAAATCTTTCTACTAACCTCCTTTGCTTAGATATGCGGAGTATGTCTAACAATGGGGGACATTATCTTACCCTGTTGGTTCCTGTTGATTAGCTGCTCTCAAATATGCCTGAGCCAGCACACCTTAGTCTGGCGTCATTAACGTGCTGAGTAAGGGGCGAGTTGCAACGAAATAAACAGCTAAAGGGCATCAACACTCTATATGTCGTTAACAGCAACAAAAAATAATAAACCACCCTTAAAAGGAAAAGGGTGGTTTCGCGTCTTTTTTGACTGGAGATAATTAAGGCTTTCGGTACTTTCAGGTAATTAAAACGTTGAATCAGGTAAATTTGGTTCTAAATTTGTCGTATGAAACCTGTGTTTTACCAACGTACAAACGTTGTGCTGAGAAACACCTCTCTTATTTGGATCATGGTGGGTTTACCTGGAAAGAGGCAGGTTGGCCTGCAATGATCCTCCCATTGTTTATTCCTTCAAGGATCTTTTCGTTACTTGGTATAATCGTAGAAGCCCTTGCCGGTTTTTCTTCCCAGGTGTCCGGCGCGAACCTTGTTTCTCAAGGCCAGGGAGGCACGGTATTTTGAGTCGCCGAACTCTCTCCAGTAGTAATCGCAGATCATTAAGAGGGTATCAAGACCAACCAGATCCGCTAAGGCCAGGGGACCCATAGGCATATTAGCCCCTAATTTCATGGCTTTATCAATCTCCTCCGCCGGAACCCCTTCCTGGTACAGCATCGCGGCTTCATTCATATAGGGAACCAGAATGCGGTTGACGATAAAGCCTGGAGTCTCCTGAGCCCTGACCGGTTCCTTGCCGATTTTTACGGCCAGCTCGGTGATGGTGGCCACAGCCGCCTCACTGGTCTCAGCCCCGGGTATAACTTCGACCAGCTTCATTACCG
>JBLNCH010000189.1:0-12209 GCA_050260485.1 Bacillota bacterium
GGTGGTGTTCTTGGCCAACCCGGGGAAAACGGTCAACCGTGACCCCTCCCTCCACATAAACCGGCAGGCAGGCATGCCCGTCGGCTACTACGTGGTCGAGAAAAAGGGCCCCTTTTTCAGCTCCCAGGTCTTAGGCCGCCCGCTGGAGTGGGAAGAACAGCTCAAGAGGGAGATAGAATACACAACCGCCGAGGAAATCCGGCTTTTGTATGTGGCAGCCACCCGGGCCAGAAACCTGCTGGTAATCAGTTGTTATGAGGGCAAACCGGAAAACAGCCCCTGGGTCAAGCTGGAAAGGTTCTGTACCGGGCTGTCAGAATTGGAGGAGGTAGAGGTTATCAGGCAGGATGATGCCAGGCGGCCCAGCCTAGATGAAGACGCGCTGAATAACGCCCGCCGCCGCTTTCTCCCAGCCAATTCCGCGGTCAAAGACCCAAGCTATTCTGTAGCATCGGTAACAGAGATGGCCGGCAGTTATGCTCCTCGGCCGGTCGGTGAGCGAACCGGCAAAGGCACCGAGTGGGGTAGGGTCATCCATAGGGTTCTGGCCACCCTGGCGGCCGGACGGGTAACCGATCTGGATCTCCTGGTTGCGAACGCTTTGGCCGAAGAGGATCGGAATCCGGAAGAAAAAGACGAGGCCCTTCTGCTGATCAAGGGCATTACCAATTCTCCCCTTTGGCAGCGGATGTCCCGGAGTTCGCGCCGGTTTATGGAGATTCCTTTCTCAACGACTGTGACCGACCACACCCTGGGCCTGCCGATTGGAACGATGGTGAACGGGGTGATTGACCTGGTTTTTGAGGAAGCCGATGGCTGGGTGATAGCGGACTACAAGACCGACGCCATCAGCAGTCCTGAGAAAATTCCGGAACTCAAGAACTACTATGCCCCCCAGGTACAGCTTTACAAGCAGCTCTGGGAATCACTGACCGGTAAAAAGGTGAAGGAGGCAGGGCTCTATTTCACGTCGGTGGGAGAGTGGGTAGAGGTTTAGGTTTAGCCTGGTGCTGCCCAATGAAGTAAGGAAGGTATTCCAAGAGAAACTGAGGAATAACCGCTTTAGAAAATTAACAGGAATAATGATAACAATGGAAGACTGTACGGAGGAAACAAATGCTTAACGAGTTGTCCGCTGTTGTAAGAAAAGCCGGCGATATTATACTTTCGGCCGATATGAGTAAGACCCATTTAGAGGAGAAGTCCAGTCCCGGAGATTTTGTGACCGCCTATGATTTAGCTGTACAGGATATGCTCTGTGCTGAACTGAAGAGACTGATGCCGGAAGCCCGGTTTATCGGTGAGGAATGCCATCAGACGGATATAAGTTACGATGGATACTGCTTCATTGTCGACCCCATAGACGGGACGGCGAATTTCGCCTGGAACTATAAACACAGTGCGGTTTCGGTAGGCCTGGCTTATAACGCCAAGATGGTCCTGGGTTTAGTATATAATCCATACCTGAATGAATTGTTTTCTGCCGAAACAGGCAAGGGGGCGTTTCTTAACGGTATCCCCATATCTGCAAGCAGGCGTAGGCTGAAAAACGGCCTGGCTTGCTTCGGATCGTCACCTTATGATAAGTCCAAAGCGGAGGCCACCTTTTCCCTGGCCAAGTTCTTGTATGAAAACGCCCTTGATGTCCGCCGAAGCGGGTCCGCCGCGCTGGACATCTGTTATATCGCGTGTGGACGGTGTGACCTGTTCTTTGAAATGAGTCTCTCGCCCTGGGATTATGCGGCGGCTTCGCTGATAGTCAATGAAGCCGGCGGGGTGATTTCTACAATGGAGGGCGAAAGCCTGCCGCTTCACCAACGCAGTTCAGTGCTTGCGGGAGGCAAAGAAGCATACTGGGACTTCCGGAAGATTTATAAACCTTAGCGTAAAATGAGCGCTTAAAATTTGATACAATTTCAATTGACATAATGGTTTAAGCCTTATGAACTACTGTACCTGCAGGAGGACAACACAATGAACCAAAACCTGGTTTGGACTTATGAACAGAGAAGCAAAAAGGTCGTTAAAGCTTTGCAGAAAAACGGCTTTGAGGCGGTATATTGTGAGAACAGGGAAGCTGCTCGCCGGAACATAATTGACGAGGCCTGCCATGCCAATACAATCGGGTTCGGTGGTTCAATGACAGTGCAGGAACTGCAGATCGAATCCGAGCTGGCCGAGATGGGGAAGGAACTGCTGCAGCATAACCGGCCGGGGCTAACTGCAGAAGAATCGTTGGCTATCAGGCACCGCCAGCTGAGCTGCGATCTCTTCTTAACCAGCACCAATGCGGTAACCATGGGCGGCCAGCTGGTTAATGTTGATGGTGTCGGCAACCGGGTGGGAGCCATGACCTTTGGTCCCAAAAAGGTGATCGTAGCAGCTGGTCGCAACAAGATTGTGGAGGATCTGGATGCAGCCTTAAAAAGAATTAAAGCTATCGCAACTCCGGCAAATGTCCGCCGGCTGAATCTTAAGCTGCCCTGTGGGGTTACCGGTTACTGCAGTGACTGCAATACTCCAGATTGCCTCTGCCGGGTCACAGTTATTATGGATCGAAAGCCCAGCCTGAGCGACATCAGGGTCCTATTGATTAACGACGATCTGGGGTTTTGACAGGAACTTACCCGTGGGCTGCGACAAGGAACTGCGGATCGCGAACCCCAATGTCTGGAAGAAGGGCGTTTGGATTTGCCGCCAATAATCTGCTTGGTATCCCACGTACCCGGTTATTCCGTGAGGAAGGATGCCCTTACGGATTCGGAGATTCTTCCAGGAACTTCAATGATAGTCTACAGGCAGTATACTGAAACCGCGGCAGTGTTGGAAATCATTTAAGTCCTCTGCGGCTCCTCCTTGATTAATGATGGTTGTGGGGCCGGAAGATGTCTTATCTCACGGATAACAAAAATGGCGGTTATCAAAACCGAAAGGCCGTCGGCAATGGGTGCGGTTCTCCAAACGCCGTCAATTCCCCAGAAACGAGGGAGGATTAACAAGAGGGGGATAAACAGCAGCACCTGCCGGGACAGGCTGAGTACAGCCGCTGCGCGGGCTTTGCCGACCGCCTGGAAATAGTGGGCACCGATAATCTGAAAGCCGATAATAAAGGTCATTCCAAAATACACGACCATGGCATCGGCGGTCATATTGGTCAGGGCAGTATCGCCTTTGGAGAATAATCCGGCGATCTGAGCCGGCCAGAGCATCATAATCAGATATCCGGTTACCGAAACGCAGCTGGCGGCGGTTATAGCCTTTTTTAGGGTATCCTTAACCCGGTCGGTCCGGCGGGCACCATAATTAAAACCGATAATCGGCTGCGCACCCTGGCTTATGCCCAGGATGGGCATGAACAGGAGGGTGATTATACTCATAAGAATACCAACTGCGGAGAGGGCCAGGTCACCGCTGTAGGAGGTAACCGTCTTGTTCAGTATTACCTGCTGCAGGCTGCTGGCAAGCTGCATGGCAAAGGGAGCAAAACCGATGGCCATAATGCTCAGGACAACTGGAACCTGCGGGCGGAAGTTCTTTAGCCGGAGCTTAACCAGGCTGCGGCCGGTTAAGTAGTAGCTTAATACCCAGCCGGATGCGAATAATTGGCCTAGAACGGTTGCCAGGGCCGAGCCCTTGATCCCCAACCCGAGCTTAAAAATAAAGATGTAGTTCAGGATTCCATTAATCAACGCGCCAAGAACCTGGGTCGACATGGCCATCACCGGATTGCCTTCGGCCCTGATGAAATTGTTCATGCCCATGCCGAGACTTCCAAATACTGAACCCAGCATGACAATATCCATGAAATCACGGGCCAGTGGTAAAACCTCGGGACTAGCCCCGAATAGCCTCAAGATTGAATCGGGAAAGGCAAAGTAGAACAGGGTTAAGCAGAGCGGCAGGAGAATCAGCAGGCCGGCGGCATTGGCAGCGACAACTTCGGCATCCTCTTTTCTCCGTTCACCGAGCCGGATGGAAATCAAAGCTGTAGCCCCGACCCCAATCAACAAGGATAAGGCCAGCGAAATAATCATAATGGGAAAAGCTACCGTGGTTGCGGCAATAGCCAGGCTGCCCACACCGCGTCCCACAAATATACGATCGACAATACTATAGAGGGCGGTACAGGCCATCGCCACAATGGACGGCCACGAAAATGTCCAAAGCAGCTTCCCTGTGCTTTCAGTTGCCAGGATGTTGGAATCTTTCACCTTAATACTCCCGTCTTCGACTTCATTCTTTGTACACATCCTTCGTCATTATACAGCAGGGGTTTTGCGGAAGGAAACATCGGATGAAAAAATCCCATCAGTGTCATAAATTCAGGGATAAGTGGGCGTAATGGAATATTATAGATGACCGGAATAAGCAGGCGAAAAAGTACGTGGAAGGATGACGCAACCGACATGGTTTTTTCAACGGTCGGGGTTAGCCCATTGCAGCCGGGGACAGTTTCCAGTTCCGCCTATATACGCGAGCCATGAAACAATGAACAGTTTATGGTATATGTAATTCAATCATGTGCCGACAATTTGACCTTTTGCAAGATGAAAAGCGGACTAGCTGCTAGTCCGCTTGTTCCGGTTATGGGTTATACAATGAATACAGCTGTATTATCGCCAGGAGCTTAGCTTAGAGGCTGGTTCCCAGCAGGACCTTTGGCGTTGGTATTGCCAATCAGGGGTTGGTTGGTAATAGCTGCGGCGTTGTTGGTCAACTGGCTTTCCGCAAAGGCTATCATCTTGCGAACCATGTTACCGCCGACCGCACCGTTGTCACGGGAACTCACGTGACCCCAGTAATCACCCTGCACGTTCTGGGCCACTCCAAGCTCACGGGCGATTTCGTGTTTGAAATCGTACAAAGCTCTCTGTGCCTCAGGAACAAGCACGCGGTTACGCTTCTGTCCAGTGCCCATTAATTTTCACCTCCTTTCGGTTGAAGTAGTCATATTGTGCCCGCCACAATGAAACGCATACTAGGATTTATTTACCCGGTCAGTTAACCAATTCAAGGCATAACAAATTGATTGAAGAACGACAATAACGGTGAAAGATGGCGGCTTTCATGTAAGGTTATCCATATGATCATTGCGGTTGCAAAAGACGGGACTTATTGGACTATGGGCCTCGAACCGTAAATTGGCTGCAGTTGTCACATCGAAAAACAAAGTGGTACTAAGATGCCAGTGGTGGATACGGTGATAAGTTGGGGAAATAAACTGGGCCCGCCGATGAAGGCTAAAGGTTTCCGGTATAGATTATCTTGAATGACATGGGATTCAGTATGTTTCTTGAACCATCGGTCTCTCCGACAAAAAGGGTATAGATGCCCGGGCGGGGAAGCCTAATGTTACAACTGATGTGACCCTGTTCGACCTTGGGGGTTGAGTGGTCGACCAGTACAGCCTTGGGATCAAAGCGAAAACAAGCCAGCAGGGGATTAAACGGGTCTTCGGGGTTTAGCATTACCCGTGACGAGAAGTTGAGGTCAGGCGAGGTTGTTACAATGGTGTTTATCTGTTCCGACCTCACACCCACCGGAAGCGAAAAAGGCTGTCCCATACAATCAATACCGGAGACTTGCATATGATTAACGTCATAATAACTGGGATCAGGCGAGCCGACCAGATCGTCAACTATCTGGCGGAAACCGTTAAATAACGAAACGTTGTAAATGGGATTGGGGGCTGAGCACAGGTATTTCATGCCCAGCCTACTCCGATTGGAACCGTAAACCATTCTGAAGTACTCGGCGAAGATCTCGTAGGTACGGTCCTGAAACTGGCTATTATGATTGTTGAAACGCTCCTGCCCGACCAGGTTCATAAAGGATTTCCATTTAACCTGGTTCTGTTCATAGGTGCCGATGTACTGGGAATGAATATAGTGACCCAATTCGTGAGTAATAGTTGCTGCCAGGGGGTGAGAACCGTTGTTAACGCTGGCTGACAGGTAAATCGATTCATCACGTCCGGGGAGGTATTTGCTGTGGGAAGAAGCCGCGTAACCGGTTATGTCAAATGGAAGTATGTAAAACGAGACCCCGCGAAAGGTTGAGCGGGGGAGTCCCAAATCATTAATGACAGAACAAACCTCGTTTATTCCATATTGCACCGGCTTGACGGTGGGAGAAAAACCGAGCGAGCTCACCGCGGGGATCCCCGTCGGGTTATTGCCGCTCCACCTGTTGGGGTACGGGCGGGATGGAAAGGTTCCGGACAATAAATCAGTTAGCAGCCTTTCCCGGTGATACTTGGCAAGACCCAGGACATGAATCCTGCCGCTGGTATTCTCGTTATAAACATAGTACTGCCTTGTCGGTTCCAGATAACAATTTTTAAGTGCATTTCCCAACTCGACTGAAATCATCTGCCATTCCCTGACCAGCTTTATGGTCAGGGCGCGGGGGTTGCCTTTACTACAGGAGATGAGTTCTGCCAGGTAGGCCTTATCCGCTTCATACCACTCATCATATGGCAGGGGATGAGAAAACACTGCCGTGATCTGGTGGTCATCAGTCACAGCCCAGAGTGGCCGCGTGGACGGGCAAAGCAGGATAGTAATCATTAAGAAGAGTAGAGTGATTTTCCGCATCGGTAACCTCTCCAAACCACCTTGACAAATATTATTACTTTCTGTAAAAGGATTTCCGGATAAAACAAAAAAATCTTGTGTCATTTGATATTTTATACTATATTACCAGTAAGAGGTCCCAGATATTTAATCAATTCGGGACCATGGACAGAAACCACATAGCAGGCAAAGGCAAAGCCACTGAAAAGTGGTGACGCAAAGCTACAGGGGCTAAAGCGGTTGAAAACCACTACGCCAGCCAGTTGCCGGTCAATCGATCGTTATTTGTAAATTGTGACCTGCACTGATGTGCAGGTTTTTTTACCGCGTCTGCCCCTGCTGAGCCAGTCTTGTATCGGGGGCAGTATGATAAAGCGAGCAAGGTTATCATTTATTATATTGGCAATGTTGCTGCTGGTTGTTGGATTCACTGATGAAGCGAATGCGACCGGTTACCGGGTGTCCTTCAACAACAGCGAAATCAGTATTACCTCGCCTCAAATCAGCCCTGTCAGATGTGATGGGATCCTGTCTGTAACCGGAACCACCGAGCTGGATACCGTTTATTTTGGATTGCGCGGCCCAAACCAGGAACTGACTTCCTGTAAGGCTGAGGTTATTGATGGCCGGTTTGCTATTGATATCAAACTCCGTTATGGAAACGGGGTATATACAATTTGGGCGGGATCAAATCCCCAGAAGTTCGATGGAAGCATCCGTTTCCTGGCTGAAAATGCAAGCATACATGACAACCAGGATACAGCACCCTCCTATTACGTTGATAGCAGCCATCCTGTTGTGGTAAAGCTTGCAGAGAGTCTGGCCCCGCCTGGTATCAGTGACATGGACAAACTTTGTAATATACATAATTGGGTAGTCACGAACATGAGCTATGATTGTGATTACCAGGCCAGTGGAAGATCAAACATGGAGCAGGCGAGTCGCATCCTCGAAAAACGCGATGGCGTTTGCAGTCATTACGCCATTTTAACTGCAGCCCTGTGCCGGGCTGTTGGTTTGCCGGCCAGGATTGTTAACGGACCGGCCCGGCCTTCGCTTGACACTCCTTACAGGACTCATGCGTGGAACGAGGTATTGATCAATGGTCAATGGGTATCGGTCGATACCTGCTGGGATTCAGGTTATGTAAAGGACAATACCTTTGTTTCCAGTCCCTCATCCACATTCCTTGCTCCGCCGCCAGCGGTATTTGCCACGACCCATACCCGTTCAAATATAACCCAGGACTAAAGAATTCCTGTTATTCTGTCACCAGCTTCGCTCTGACCGATAAGCGCTGGTCGGCGTTGTTCGGAGTACAGGTGGTAAGGGTAAGTGCCGGATAACCACAGTCCTGAATAACGCTCCAGTCATTACTGTCTATGATTTTGATCTCTTCCACCTGGTAACGGTAAATATGCTGGTTGTAAGTAAGAAGCATATGGTCACCAGGTCCCAATCTTGACAGATCCCGAAAGGTACCGCCATGCATGGTACGGTGGCCTGCAATAGCGGTATTGCCCTTCCCGGGCAGGGCGGATTCTGTATACCAGCCCGGGGCTTTAGTTAAGTTCTCCCGGGACGTTCCTTTAATTACCGGTGTTATAACTCTGATCTCCGGTATCTCCAGCATCGCCCAGATCAACTCCGGATCCAGTTGCGGTTTGGTTGTCTCGGGTTCTGCGGCATCTGTATCACTGGCAATTTCGAGGCTGACCTGTCGATGCGTTGCGGTTAATTGTGATTGTTGATGCCAGGCGTAGAAATCAGTCAGCAGCGGATACAAAGCAACAATTACTGCGGTTATCAGAAAAGTATTGCCGAGATATTTCCATTTTACTGTTCGCTGCCTGATCCGTGCCATCTGACCAGTTATCCGTGGATTATTGCCGGTTGCGCAGCATAAGTCCAAGGCAACCCAGAGTCAATCCGGACCCGATGAACCAAGCTGCATTACCACCGGTATAGGGAAGGTCAATCTGTTTCTGCTGTGGAGCTAATGGCTCAGGAGTCTGTGGTATAAATATTGGTTCTTCAGGCTTGACAGGAGGCTCAGGATCCGGACCTGGGAGTGGATCCGGATCATACGATGGAGGGGATGGCGGATCATAGGGTGGACCACCTGCCTCCTGAACAGCGTCAATGCGAATCATGAAATCGTAGCGGTTCATCTGAATCGCTGATTGTTTTACCCTGGTGGTGACTACAACCGGAATGCTCTCATTGGCGTTTAGAACTTGACCTACCAGCTCATTGCCATCTGTATCCGTTATCCTCAACAATACAGGCGCCGGTTGTTGGCTGATCTCCACACCGGTGATTTTTACCTGTTCGTTTGTGGTATTAACAACTCTTGATGTAAAGCTTGCCTGGTATCCGGGATAGGCTCCTCCTTTCTTGTCGGGGTTGGGACCAATGGTAACCTGAATATGATGATCATCTACCAGGCTGCAGTCCAGCATAGCTACATCACTGGGTTGGTTTGGGTTACCCGGATCCAGATAATCCGCAGTGTTTGCCGGGTCGCTGGATTGTGGTGGCGGATTGTTGCTCCAGGCTATCAGGTTTTTAGTGTCTGCAGCCAGGGCACTGCTGCATAAGGCCAGGCAGAATAGCAACATGTACAGCAGACACTGCAGTTTTCTCGTTCTCATTATTCATCCCTCCGTTTCCTGACAATAGAGCACGGGCAGCTTACTACTATCCTCCATTCTGGTAAGTTAAATATAGTATCTCTGGCTTGATAAGACTACGGCCTGTGGTCTAGTATTGGGTTATTCGTTGAAACACCTGGCGAGGTATACTAAAGTACCAGCAAAGGCTTGTCAGGCTTCGAAGTGGGGTTGTGCATCCATGTCCAACGGTTGCTCGAAATAAGCCGGTTCCAGGGTATATGCGTATAATACCGGGCCGTTCATTACATAGAAATTATGTACATTTTCGATTATGCTTTCATGAAGGATCGGCTGGGCTACCTCATCTGCAACCCTGATCAAGTCTTCAAAGTCACTTACCAGTATCATGCTGTTCTTATTAATATTAGGAATTGGCCCACTGCCGGTCACAATGCGGTCACCGTATTTCTTGATGATTCGTTTCAGCTCGTTTTCCAGCGGATCCTCTGCTCGGACTGAAGTCCGAAACAGCACCCACAATAAGGCGATGGCAAAAACAACAGCCGCTGCGGAGAAACCAATGCGCGATTCCTTCAATAAGGGCACCGGAACTGTTTTGTCGACAACAATGGCACCTTCTTTGGTGTCCGCCAGGGTACCATCGACCGTAAACGAATTCCCTTTAATCGGAATAATCATGGCCGGACAAACGCTATCGGTGGTCCTACCCTCCGGAGTTTCGATACCGGTCTGTATGTCATACCTGACTGACAGCTCAGCCAGGTCGATGGCTGACTTGTACTCATCCTGGACCCTTTCCGCAAAGTTCACATATTCCCGGATATTAATCCGGACGTCCTTTGATAAATCAACTTTTCCGTCAGAACTGGCTAGAGGGGTCTCAGGAACTAGAGGGTAAGTTCTCTCCCAAACCCGAACCTTTATACGCTGGCCGCCGGTGTTATTCTCTTTCAGCAGATAGCCGGTAACAGCGGCCGTTACCTGGTAGTGGCCGTCAATTTTTGCCGGCCCATTGCCCTGCAGCTGGTAACTTAAATAGGCCATAATGTGGTCAGTAATGGGGGTAAGGTAGCCCTGACCGGCGCCAATACTCTCTTCCTCAAAAAAAGGGTTGGGTAAAACAAATACTTGGTAATCAACTTTCACCTTCTGCTGGTATTCATACACCTGAGTCTTTTCTACCACGGTTGCGGGTTGGGTAAACTTGATGACAGCCGTTATGGCAGAAGCGAGCACCAGCACGGAAAGCAAAGCGATTAATCCCTGTCTGACCCTTAATCCTAGCTGTAATTTCATAGTATCCTCCTTTGTTTACAAAGTTGTTTTCCATAAATAAATAACCTCAATAGACTGCACCTTTTAATACCAGGGTGAGCCACCCAATTTTGGGGATTGTCATCACCACTTTTCCCTGTACGTTGCCCTGGGGTACCGGTTCTTTTTCGGGATCAGGATTGGCATCCCCCTTGGTAACGTAATAATTGTTGCCGTATACCTGGTAGGCCTTGATTACCCGGTGGGTCACCTTCATGTTGTTTTGAGGAAACATGATAATGTCGCCAACCTGTACTTCTTCGGGTACCTTTTCTACGGGTATGCGATGAATTATAACCACATCCCCAATATTGATTTCCGGCTGCATACTGCCGCTGAGGATCACCCGGGGTGCATAGCTGAAGACTCCCATGGCAAACCACATGATCAGGATGGCCGACACGCTGGTCATTGTCCAACCCCACAGGCCCTCAGCATCGCGGTTGCGTTTAATCATGCGGTTTTCTTCCATAAATATCTGGCGTACCAGTATCATGCCGAGAACCGGTGCCAGGATCCCGACCAGGGTTTGACTGACCCAGTTGTTAAGCGGCAGGGTGGGGGATAACCTTTCTGCCGCCGTCAGCCCTCCACGGTACAGCATCGCGGGCAAAGGTCCTCCCAGAAACGCCAGATAAGTGCAGAGGAGGTTCTGCGCCAGGGCAGGCAGAAACTCCGAACCAAGGAATGTTACTGCATTCAACATGGTGGAGATACCGGTAAACCTGTTCCAGGGAAAGTAGAAGAGAGTAAAGAAAAGTGAGAGCAGGGGTATCCCCATGTAAGGCCGGTTATTGAACCGGCGATTCATAAACCAGGCTCGTGACAGCTCAATCCCTGTAATACCAGCTCCCAGCACAGCAACGTTAATCACAATACCCAGTAAACTATGGTCATACGGACTCCTGCCGAAGCCGCTGATAGCTCCCTGCAGCAGGGTGGCCAGAACGGAGATCAATAGACACATCAGTGCCAGCCAGAGGGTTAGCTTGCGGTGGCGCAGTTTGCTCCGGCTTCGTACCCGGGGGAGCCACAGAGTAAAGGCTGTAAGGAGGAGCCATACGATAAAAGGCAAACCGTAATTCCCGAGGAGTCCTTTGATGTGAATACCGAAGACGGTGTTCTGCAGCAGATTGATCAGAATAAGGAATGATAACAGGGTCCAGTCCAGGTGCCTTGACTTTCTTGAAACTATTTGTGAGGTGACAGAATTCAAAAAAGTTTACCTCCAAAATAAAAATGTCATGAATGCTGGGCGGCATGTACTGGATACAAAAGACTATTTCAACATAAAATCCCAATTACCTTCTTAAATCCAAAAAAATATATTAAATGAAAGAAAATGTAAACAGGATCAAAATAATCAGGGAGAAGGCCGGGACCTTCTCCCTGGATGCTGGATAATTTATCAGCCTGGATTAGTATGTGGTGCTATCCGAGGTGATTCCTTCCGGAAGTTGGAATTCGTATTCGTTCCACTGGACGGCCTTAATCTTGAAACTGCCTTCCCATGTGGCCAGCTGGGGTGCATTCTGGAGGACTCTTTCGATGATCTTAACATTGATGCAGTCATCAGGATCCAGCTGTGGTGATGTTTCAACACCGAATCCGGTCTTGCTATCATAATAAACTGTACCATCATCAGAATTCACTATCTGAATGTGCATCCAATCGGGAATCTCAC
>JBLNCH010000190.1:0-6331 GCA_050260485.1 Bacillota bacterium
TGGACGGGAAACAACCCGGAAAAGTTGATCGACTATTATTCCCGGGACGCTTTTTACTCCGATCCGGCCAATAAAGGCGGGTTAAAAGGCTATGAACAGCTGATGGCGTATTTCAGGAAACTGCTGGCTGCTAACCCAGGTTGGAAATGGGAGGTAGTTGAGATTTTCCCCACTGAAAAAGGTTTCACATTAAAATGGAAAGCTACTATCCCCATAGGTTCTGAACAGGTAATTGAATACGGACTGGATATCGTTGAGGTTGAAAACGGAAAAATTACACGCAATGAAGTCTATTTTGATCGGACAGCGTTATTGACAGTGTTAAATAGCCTTAAACAAAAGGGTTAAGGGTAGGAACTTACGATTTGAATTGGTAAGGTATTAGTGACCACTTTCACTGTTGTACTTCACACACCCCTCGGTTTGGTACCCCTCGTTGCTGCGCATTATGTCAATAAAGGCCATCGGCCGCTTGCGCGCTTTAATGCGCAAGTGGCTAATCGTCCCCGAGTGGCGTCCCATCATACACCATGATGAGGTTGTTTTCGGGTATCGTCATTCACAGCAGTGCCCTTGGATCGTGCGATGCTTTTAATGATTGGGAACGCTTATTGGATGAATAGAATGATTTGATGTCGAGCAAACAAATACCAAAAAAGAACCTTCCCATTGTATGCTAGGATTTTGTCAGTGCAACCGCCAAATTCCACACTCTTTCAATGGTTTCTACATCATCGGCATATCGGGGATATACTCTCTGATCCTTGAGCTGCTTCAGCTCTTGCATAAACCCGCCGGTATAATGTGATGGCTGCATGATTTCCCTTTTGTCGTTGATAAGCTTACCGGTTACTTCTTTGAATCCTTCGGCAGTACAGATATGAAAGTAGGTATCGGCCATGGTCTCCGGTGGAGCACTGTAGAGATTTTGAATCCTGGCCGCAATCCTCCACCCGGATTTGAACTTGGACATCGCTTCCGGGGGCAGCTTGATCGCCGGTATTTGAACAATGTTTGCCTTAATACTATCCTTTCTAAACTGTTCCGCCATTTTGAAGGTTAACATCGTTAAGGCCATTTTCGAATCGCCATACATCTTGTAACTGTTGTAAGGCCGGCTGTCTTTGAATTCGCCCTGCAAGTTGTCAAATTCTATTTTTCGCTTGGGTTCAAAGAAGTGTCTGATATTGGTACTGCCAGCGTTGAGGACTCTCGCATCCCCTGATTCTTTCAGCACGTCAGCCAATAACTGGGTCATCAGAAACGGGCCAAATGCGTTTGTGGCAAACGACAGTTCGATATTGTCAGGGCTGAGCTGATATTTCTTTTCGCCGTGTTTGAAATATCCGGCGTTATTAATTAATATATCCAACTTTTGATATCGCCGTTTAAACTCCGAACAAAAATTCCTGATTGACTCGAAAGAAGATACATCGAGCCCGAAGAGATCTACCCTGCTGTTATTTGTCAGTTCAATAATCTCCTGCTTGGCCCTTTTACTTTTCTCCAGATTGCGGCAGGCTATAATAACCTGATGGCCTTCCCGGGCAAACCTGATGGCGGCGGCCTTGCCTATACCTGAATTGGCACCGGTGATAATCACTGTTTTTTCCGTCAAGATATCCCCCCTCTTCCCCAATGGGTGCTGTACGAACACTGCTAGCGCTTCCCCATCCAGTATTTTGCGATGCTGCTTATATACTACCATGTACGGCAGAATAATCCATAACGCGTAGTTGGTCGCCTTATATGTATTGCAGGATTGCTGGTTGTTATGGTTGAGAACAGAGACAATCATTTTTGGATGTATACCGCTCAACATTTCGTGAGCCGTATCTCTGGCTCTTCATAACGCAAATTGTATTACCCACTTTTCGCCAGTTGAGCCAGCGTATCCCCGGTAAGCCGGTAAACAGTCCAGTCCTCCATCGGTTCGGCGCCCAGCGAAAGGTAGAAGTCAATGCTGGGCTGGTTCCAATCCAGGCACCACCATTCCAGGCGACCACAGCCCCGCTCAATCGTGATTTGCGCCAGTTTCCGGAAAAATGCCTTGCCATAGCCGCGACCGCGATATTCCGGCCTGACATACAAATCCTCCAGGTAAATCCCGGCGCGGCCGAGGAAAGTGGAAAAGTTGTGGAAGAACAGCGCATAACCAGCTGGCTGCCTGCCGCACTCTCCTATCAGGACTTCGGCTTTCTTCTTGGCAAACAGCCATTCCGTAAGAATCTCTTCAGTGGCCACCACCTCCTGTAACAGCCCTTCATACTCTGCCAGTTCCCTGATTAGCATCAGAATCAGAGGAACGTCTTTTTCATTGGCAAAACGTAACTCTAATTGATTGTCCATGGTTTCTCCTCGTCAATTGCTTTATTGCCTGAACCTTCCCCAAAAGATCATACCCGCTGGCTTTGATCACTGATAGTTATCACAGAGTATTCCCGGTGGATTTTCCCCGGAATAATTTAGTATGGTGTCCCCGAAATTATGCCGTGGGACTTCAAAAGACCTAAAATATAGCTGTCAGTAAGCTTCTTGCCCATCAATTCTTTGTATCGATAAGACTTTTCCTTACCCTCATCGCGAAGTTTTTGCAGCTCTTTAGGGATTTCTTTTTGGCTTGCTATCAGGTTTTCATAGAAATCCTCGAATCTGCCCAACCGGTTGATGGCTTCTCCCGAGTACCCCTCCGAACCGGGAGTAACCTTGGTCTCATCAACAACATAACCACCATTCAGAGGCCTTGTTAACCTTTCCATCAAATCTCCTTCCATCCATATTTTCAATAGTTATTATAGCCTAATAAGTATATTTATCGTATTTTCATAGGTCGTTGTGCCGGCGGGCGTGTGGGGTTGGTGTGCAGCAGGCGGTTGAACAGTACACGGTGACCGTATACGGTCCCACCCTTTTCCGGGTTGCTCGTCAGCCTCCGGCGAGACAAATAGAAACAGAAGGGGCATTCTTTTTGTTTGGTTGGGAAAACCAGAAAAAGAACGCCCCCTGTTTGTCATCTTTAGTTTAGCCCGTATTTGCTCAGTTTCCGGTAAAGGACCGAGCTGTGGATACCTAATCTCTTGGCGGCCTTCGTCTTGTTATGGCCGGTCTCTTCGAGGGCCTTTACGATCATTTCCCTCTCCACCTGGTCCATTACCTCATTAAGCGTCCGAAATGAATCAGTGGTAACGTTAGCGGTTTCTTTTGGGGATAGTGTTGGGAAGTCAACCGTATCGATGCAGTCCGCCGCTCTTATATGGGCCAGGTTGATTGCTCTTTCCAACATGTTTTCCAGTTCCCGGACATTCCCCGGCCAGGAGTAGTTGTGCAGGACCTCCAAGGCCTGTTCTGAGATCCGGTTAACGCTGGTTCCCAGTTTCTCGTTAATCCTAGGCATCAGTTCTGCCACTAACACAGGCAGGTCTTCAATACGTTTCCGCAGTGGGGGTATGTGCAGCCGAACCACGTTTAACCGGTAGTAAAGATCCTCCCTGAATTCGTGATTAGCCACCATCTCCTCCAGGTTCCGGTTGGTCGCCGCTATAACCCGGACATTGATGTCAATCGGTTTGGTTCCGCCTACACGTTCAATTACCCTCTCCTGCAAAACTGAGAGCAGTTTGGTCTGCATACTCATCGGCATGTCCCCAATTTCATCCAGAAAGACGGTTCCCCCCTTGGCCAGCTCAAATTTGCCGGGTTTCCCCCCTTTTTTGGCCCCGGTGAAGGCCCCGTCCTCATAACCGAACAACTCTGATTCCAGGAGATTTTCCGGCAGGGTTACGCAGTTTATTCTTATGAAAGGCCCCGTCCTGTAGTTGCTGGCATTATGAATGGCCTGGGCAAACAACTCTTTACCGGTACCGCTCTCACCAGTGATCAGCAGAGTTGACGAAGTTTGAGCAAATTGCTGGGCCATGGCCTTGATGGTGACAAATTCCGAACTGCGGCCTATCAGATGCTCAAACCCCCATTTTGCCTGGTAGATGGCGTTAACCTCATCCTTGTATACGCTTAATTCCTTCTGCGTCTCCTGCAGTTTCTTCATCAGGATTTTCGCGCCGGACATATCCAGGACCATACTGTGTCCAATAGCCCCGATAATCTGTCCGTTCTGCCAAATGGGAATGCGGTTAATCAGGATGTCCCTCCCTTTGACAATCGGCCAGATATCAGCACTGTCCATCCGACCCGTGCTCAGGGTTTCCGGAAGCTTTGAATGGGGCAGTACTTCCAGTACGTGTTTACCGATTACATCCTCCCGCTTCTTACCGATAATATCGAGGAAGGTCTTGTTCATTACCGTGATATAGCCATCTTTATCGACAATAATATAAGCCGTGTTCGGGTTTTCAATCAGTCCCTCGAAAATGGCATTAAACTGCCTGTCAGTCTCCTGCAGTTTGCTGACCAAGAATTTTGGAACCGAAAGTTCCAGGGTCAGGGTATGCCCAATTGCGCCAATGACCTTACCATTCCTCATTATTGGCAAACGGCTGACAAACATGTTGTGGCCATTGACTGACCACAGATCAATCTCCTCAACCTTCCCTGTTTCCAATACCCGCGGCATCTTGGAATTGGGAATCACATCAAGAATCTTTTTACCAATAATCTCCTCTGCCTTCACGCCCAGAACGTCAAGGTATGTCTGATTTACATGAGTAATCTCCGTATCCTGATTGATTACGATGTAACCCATGGTGGGACTGTCAATGATCCGGCCTATTATGGTATCGATTTTTTCGTTTAACTGCTCCAAAACGACTTTCATACGGTTTGTGTCCATAAACACGCTGGTGGCAATGGCTCCAATTATTTTGCCTTTGCTCATAACGGGTACCCTGGTAACAATAACTTTCTGCCCGTTAATCTCACAAACATCCGCTTCATCAATTCGCCCCGTCTCCAGGATCTCCGGGAGCTTGGCATTCGGAATTATATCGCCCACATAGTGATTTAACACCTCGTCTTCCGTCATTCCCAGCATCTTCAATAAGGTGCGGCTGATTAGAGTGATCATGCCGTGCTTATCAACAGCAACAAAAAACATATAGGGGTTCGTTAAGAGCAGTTCCAACATCTGTTGCGGGTTCAAGGGTTCGCTCCACATACTATCACCTCTCGCCTATCATGTACTTTGCCGTAAACACACATAAATAAACCGATTGATGGCTTGGCGATCGTCTCGGAGATTGAATCGTGTTGACACATTACTAGCTATAATTCAGTATATCATCATTTTTCGACTCTGTTATCTTCTTTCTCCTGAAATTTACTGTTACTAAAGGGACAATTCTTCTGTTTTGGGGTACAGCTCTCCCGTTTTGGGTTACCTTCAAAATTCCCAATTAAACCGGTTTCGTCGCCCGTCAATCCTGTGCAGGCTGTCGGTTTGTCAGATAATCTCTCAAACTGAGAGGGTAGGACGAATTGCAAGTTATGTCGGTTGTTGTCGTAAATAAGGGAAATCCGACATTTAACTCGTCAAATTTCATGGTTGGCATCAATCTTGCTAGAAAAAGGGTAAACGGATTTTTGATATCCAAGTCGTAAGGGTTCATGTTTCGATGTAAGCAACATACCGAGTTCAGAAAGGAAGTGATCGTACAAAACCTCTTGCCGGACATTGCCGCAGTAAGTTATACAGTCGAGCAGTTGCCCTTCAAATCGTTGCAGGAAAGCGTTAGGGAACAAGGGCGACCTTAATACCATAATAAGACGCATTATCGTGCAAAAAGGAGGTTGTCGGATGGATATCAGAAAGATCGGCGTATTAGGAGCAGGTATCATGGGGGCGGGCATTGCCCAGATCTGTGCCGAAGCCGGGTATGAGGTAATCCTGGTTGATGTGGCCGAATCGTTTGTTAACAAAGGCTACCAGGGCATTGTCAAAAACTGGGCCAAGGCTGTAGAGAAGGGTAAAAGGACTGCCGAGGATTTGGATAAGTTCAAAGCTCTGATAACCACCAGCCTGGATAATAAGGATTTCAAGGACTGTGATGTAATAATCGAGGCCATAATCGAAAACATCGATGTCAAGAAAAAGGTATTTAAGGAGCTGGGAGAAATCTGCAAGGATTCCGCCGTTCTGGCCAGCAATACCTCGGCACTCAGTATCACGGAGATAGCTGCCGCCAGCGGCCGTCCAGCGTCGGTGGTTGGAATGCACTTCTTTAACCCGGTACCAGCCATGAAGCTGGTGGAAGTTATCCCCGGAGCTGAAACCAGTGAGGCGGCTGTGGCCACCATCACCAAACTAGCCGTAAAAATCGGCAAGGAACCGGTTAGAGCGAAAGAAACCCCGGGCTTTATTGTCAACCGCCTCCTGGTC
>JBLNCH010000191.1:0-4935 GCA_050260485.1 Bacillota bacterium
TGGCTGAATACCATGAACACCGTTCATGGTATTCAAAGCCAGGTTCTAATATCTTTTATCTCTAGCTCAAATAGTCGCTGCCATGACCAGAGGAATTTTACACAAAATATTGGACTTGATCGATCCAATTTGCCTGGTTTTACTATAAATTGGGTTAACATTTTACATACATTTAACATCGCAAATTGACATTATTAGTTATAATAAAGTAATAGTTGCTAGGCGTTACCGGGATTGTTACGTGCAATTTTGATGGTGTCGTGATGAGTATGCTCAAATTGCAGGGATCCGTGTGGCCGGATTCTGTTGCCATACCTGGGGACTGGCATCTCATTTTAGGAAAGGAGAGGAGTTAATGGGTAAAGTTGTCTTGTCCGCCCACCGAGAATCTCGGGAGTTGGTTAAAGCCATTGAATCGGCCAGCGGGACCAAGACCAGCCTCTGTTACCAGTGCGGAAAGTGCTCGGCAGGCTGTCCGGTCGGTTTTGCCATGGATTATACACCGCGTCAGATAATCCGCCTGCTGCAGTTAGGGTTAATCGAGGAGGCCCTGCAGGCTAAAAGCGTATGGATCTGTGCGACCTGTGATACCTGTAGTACCCGGTGCCCGCGAGGGGTGGATATCGCATCTATTATGGATACCCTGCGCCGGGAGGCCTTAAACCGGGGCAAAGTCGTGAAAGAAGTATCCGCTTTTAACCAGGCTTTTCTTAACTCGGTGAAGCGTTATGGTCGGAATCACGAAGTCTCATTGGTACTTGAATATAACACCCGCATTATGAACCCCTTCAAGAATGCGGAACAAGGGCCGATGATGATGTCCAAAGGGAAGCTCAAGATCTTCCCCGAATTCATCAAGGGCAGGGACGAAGTCAGTCGCATCTTCGAAAAAGTCAAAGCAATGGGAGGTGATCACGAGTGAGATTGGCATATTATCCCGGGTGTTCTTTGGATGCCACGTCCATTGAGTACGGGATGTCAACCCAGAGGATGGCCAAGCTTCTTGGCATCGATCTCTGGGAGATACCCGACTGGAACTGCTGCGGGGCCAGCTCGGCTCACCAGACCAACCACCTCCTGGCAATATCCCTGCCGGCGAGGAATCTGGCAATTGCTGAGAAAGAGGGTCTTGATGTTCTGGCTCCCTGTGCCGCCTGCTACAACCGCATGCGGGCTACGGAATATGAGGTAAGGGCCAGCGCAAAGACCCGCAGTCAGGTTGAGGAGGCTGTAGGTATGCCCTACCAGGCCACCCATGATACCATATCCGTCCTGGAACTCCTGGCTGAACGTTATGGACTGGATAACCTGGCGGCCAAAGTGACCAACCCATTGAAGGGTATGACACCAGCCTGCTACTATGGATGTCTTTTGGTTCGCCCGGTTGCGATTACAGGGTTTGATGATCCTGAAGATCCCAAGAGTATGGATAATATCATGAAGACACTGGGTGCTTCTCCGGTGGATTGGGCTTTCAAGACCGAGTGCTGTGGGGCGGGCCTGGGGGTAACCCAGACCGACATCTGTTTAGAAACAACCTACCGGATCCTAAAGAACGCCAAGGAAATGGGAGCCGACAGCATCGTTACCGCCTGTCCGGTCTGCCACCTGAACCTGGATATGCGTCAGAAAACCATTGAGAAGAAGTACCAAACGGAATTCACTCTGCCGGTATACTACGTGACGGAACTGGTGGCCATTGCCTGTGGTGCTGAACCGCCTACGGTAGGTACCAACCGCCACTTTGTTGAGGCTAACTCCATCTTCCGCCATCTTCCGGCTAAGGCCAGGGCCATGGAGGAAGCAGCAGCCCAGGCCAGCAAGAAGGGCAAGGGTGCAGCCAAGGCCAAGGCCGACAAAGCACCAGCTAAGAGTGAAGAGGCCGAGGCTGCTGCTGAAAGCACCAGCCTTACCCTGGCAAACAAGGTTTATGAGGATAAGGACAAAGCTGCCCAATTGGCAGAGATTCTGGACCAGGAACCGGCTAGGGCCGCCAAGTTGGAGGAGATACTGGAACAGGACAAAGGCAAGGCCCTTAAGGTCGCCGATGCCCTGCTGGCCAAGAAGGCCAAAGAGAAATCTGCCGGAGAGGAGGGGAATAAGTCGTGAAACGCGTAGGAGTATTTGTTTGTGAATGCGGTACCAACATCGGGTCAGTGGTCGATGCGGCCAAAGTGGCGGAAACATCCCTGAAAATGCCCGGTGTGGTATATGCTACCAACTATAAATATATGTGTTCCGATCCCGGGCAGGACTTGATCAAGAAAGCCGCCGAGGAGCACCAGCTGGAACAGGTGGTTGTGGCTTCCTGTTCGCCGCGTATGCATGAGAACACCTTCCGCAAGGCCATGTCGGGAGCCGGGTTAAACCCTTACCAGTTTGAGATGGTTAATATCCGGGAACATGTTTCCTGGGTTCATTCCGACAAGGATGACGCAACTCAAAAGGCGATTGACCTGGTGCGAATGGCGGTCAGCAAAGTGGTTCGCAATAAACCTTTGCAGGTTTCATATATACCCATAACCAAAAAGGCCCTGGTAATCGGAGCCGGGATTGCCGGTATGCAGGCTGCGCTTGACATAGCGGATACCGGGCACCAGG
Organism: Bacillota bacterium; assembly: GCA_050260485.1. Classification (GTDB taxonomy): domain Bacteria; phylum Bacillota; class Syntrophomonadia; order Syntrophomonadales; family DTU052; genus DTU052. The sequence goes on from JBLNCH010000191.1 coordinate 2,602, forward strand.
TGATTCTGGTGGAGAGGGAGACGACCATAGGAGGGAAGATGGCCCAACTGGACAAGACCTTCCCCACTATGGACTGTTCGGCCTGAATTAGCACCCCCAAGATGGTTGCTGTGGCACAGCATCCTAATATAAAACTTTATACCTATTCAGAAGTAGTTGGAATCTCGGGATACATCGGTAACTTTACCGTGACTATCAAGGAGAAGGCTAAATACGTTGATTATGACAAGTGTACCGGGTGCGGACTATGTGAAACCAAGTGTCCCTCCAAGGTGAAAAGCGAGTTTGACCTGGGGTTGGGAGATCGTCACGCTATCTACAAAGCTTTCCCCCAGGCGGTGCCCAACAAGCCGATTATCGATGCCAAGAACTGCCGCAAGTTCACGACCGGCAAGTGCGGGATCTGTCAAAAGCTCTGCCCGACCGGGGCCATTAACTACGAGGACCAGGATAAGCTCATTACCGAAGACGTAGGGGCCATCGTTATGGCTACCGGCTATGACCTCTTCGAATGGGAAAAAGCTTACGGGGAGTATGGGTACGGCAAATACCCCGATGTTATAAGCGGGCTTCATTTTGAGAGATTGGTAAACGCCTCCGGGCCGACTGGCGGCAAGATCAAACGGCCCTCGGATGGGAAGATACCCCAGGCGGTAGCCTTCATCAAGTGTGTTGGCTCTCGTGATGATACCAAGGGCCGGAGTTACTGCTCACGGGCCTGCTGTATGTACACTGCCAAGCATGCCATGCAGGTGGTGGAGAAGATCCCCGACAGCGATGCCTATGTATTCTACATGGACGTACGTACGGCGGGGAAAGGTTACGAGGAATTCTACCAGCGTTCGGTCAACGCAGGGGCTCAGTACATCAGGGGCCGGGTCAGCAAGATCTATCCGCACGGTGACCGTCTGGTAGTCAAGAGTGAGGATACCCTCTTGGGTAAACCGATTGAAGTGGAAGTCGATATGGTCGTCCTGGCTACGGCCATGGTTCCAGCAGCCGGCTCGGCAGAAATAGCCAAACTGGTTGGATTCTCCACCGACAAGGATGGATTCTTCCAGGAGGCTCATCCCAAACTGCAGCCGGTTGAAACCTTTACCGGTGGGGTATACCTGGCGGGCTCATGCCAGGGACCGAAGGATATTCCGGACACGGTGGCTCAGGCCAGTGCCGCGGCGGTCAAAGTGGCGGCCCTGTTCTCCAAGGATAAACTGGCTACTGAACCCATGATAGCCCAGGTGGATGAGACCAAGTGTACCGGGTGTGAATTCTGTATACCGATTTGTCCTTACCAGGCCATTAGCATGAAACCACTCAAAACCAGAGTCCATGGTCAAACGGTGGAGCGCCAGGTGGCTACGGTCAACAAAGGACTGTGCCAGGGATGCGGCGCCTGTGTGGCAGCCTGTCGCCCATGTGCTCTGAACCTGAATGGCTTTACCAGTGATCAAATAGTATCGGAGGTGGATGCGCTGTGTCTGTAGAGACAAGTAAAGGCTGGGAGCCCAAGATTGTGGCCTTTGCCTGCAACTGGTGTTCTTATGCGGGGGGCGATCTGGCTGGGCTCAACCGGCTGCAATATCCCTCCAATGTAAGAATTATCAGGGTGCCCTGTTCCGGCAGGATAGACCCCCAGTTTGTTTTACGGGCCTTTCAGATGGGTGTAGACGGTGTTCTGGTTTCCGGGTGACACCCCGGCGACTGCCACTATGGTAGTGGCAATTATTTCGCCCGCCGGAGGCACACATTGATGAAGAGTTTCCTACAGTATTTGGGAATTGAACCCGAGCGCTACCAGTTGGCCTGGATTTCAGGTTCCGAGGGTCAGAAGTTCGCTGACATCATGACCCACGTGGTAGCCGAGGTAAAAAAGGTTGGTCCCAACAGAAAGCTGAGGGAAGAGCATGAGTGATACAGCAAAAGCCAGAGAAATAGCGAAAAAACTCTTACAGGACGGGACTGTGGCTATGGTCCTGGGTTGGGAGAAAGGCAGCGAGCCTTATGTCAGCGCTCCTACCGTGGTAAGAGATACCGCCGATGTTGATCGGCTGGTGGTTGATGAGTTCTGCATTCATGACCTGGCCGCACTGTTGACTGATTACCGGGACAGCAGCGATAAGATCGCGATTTTTGCCAAAGGCTGCGATACCCGGGGTATTGTAAGAATGATTCAGGACCGGGTGATAACCCGTGACCGGCTTTATATTATCGGGATCAACTGCCCCGGTATGAAGGATCCCAATGAGTATGCGCGGGCAGCGTCGGGACTGAGTAAAGCCAAACCGGCAGATAAAGCAGCCAAGTGCCGGAGCTGCCAGTACCCCAATCCGGTTA
>JBLNCH010000192.1:0-7309 GCA_050260485.1 Bacillota bacterium
GGAGCCGTTTTTGTAATGGATGAGACTAGAGACATTGTTGACGTAGTTGAGCGTACAGCCAAATTCTTTGAGCATGAATCCTGCGGTAAGTGTGCTCCCTGCCGCGAAGGTACCATGAGAATTTACGAAATCATGGAGAAGATCAATCACGGGCAAGGCAAAGCCAAGGATATGGTCCTGCTTGAAAGGCTGGGACGGGTTATGTCCGTTGCCTGCCTGTGCGGTTTAGGCCAGGCCGCACCTACTCCGGTTTTAACCACCATGCAGCATTTTAAGGCCGACTACGAAGCGAAGGTAATAGGGTAAGAAAGGAGTGAGCATAATGGCGAATGTAACCATAGACGGTATAAAAGTATCCGTACCCAACGGCTCAACCATTCTTGCTGCGGCACGAGAGGCTGGAATCAGAATCCCTACCCTTTGCTTCCACCCCGACCAGGCGGTCAAAGCAAACTGCAGGATATGTGTCTGTGAAGTCGAAGGACAAAGATTGCTGGCAGCAGCTTGTGCCATGCCGGTTACAGATGGAATGGTTGTCAAAACCAAAAGCCCCAAGGTCATCGAGGCAAGAAAGACAATCCTGGAACTGATCCTGTCGCATCATCCCCAGGATTGCCTGAACTGCATAAGAAACGGTGTCTGTGAACTCCAAGATCTGGCTGCGGAATACATGATCAGGGATAACCCGTTTGAACCGAAAATCAAGGGATATGCCCGGGATCATTCGACTCCCAGCTTGGTCAGGGACCAGGATAAGTGTATAAACTGCAGACGTTGTATAGGTGCGTGCAGTGAGATCCAGACTGTCCATGCTTTGGGGGCTGAGAAACGCGGTCATGAGGCTATGATCGTCCCCGCTATGGGAGGATCGCTGAGTGAAAGCCCCTGTATCATGTGTGGTCAGTGTGTCCACGCCTGTCCGGTAGGCGCCATCTATGAAAATGAACAGATTGATGAATTCCTGGCGGCGGTTGCCGACCCCGACAAGGTGGTCGTTACTCAGATAGCTCCAGCGGTGCGGGTAGCCATCGCCGAGCTGGTAGGAATGAATACCGGAGAGCTGGACATGGAAGTATTCGTCAGCGGACTGCGTCAACTGGGGTTCGATTATGTCCTGCATACCAATTTTACAGCTGACCTGACGATAATCGAAGAAGGACATGAGCTTCTGCAAAGGCTGACGACGGGAAAAGGCAAATTGCCGATGTTTACCTCTTGCAGCCCGGGCTGGATAAACTTCTGCGAGACCTTCTATCCCGATTTGCTGGATAATCTCTCTACCTGCAAATCACCCCAGCAGATGTTCGGGGCACTGGTAAAGACCTACTGGGCTGAAAAGATGGGTATTGATCCCTCCAAGATCTACTCGGTATCCATTATGCCCTGTACCGCCAAGAAATTTGAGGCGGCTCGTCCGGAGATGAATGCCAGCGGCTACCGGGATGTTGATCTGGTCCTTACTACCCGGGAAGTAGGTCGTCTTTTCAAGATGTCCGGTCTCGACTTTACAAGGCTGCAGCCTTCCAAGTTCGACTCCTGGATGGGTGAGTACACCGGAGCGGCTGTTATCTTCGGGGCTACCGGAGGGGTAATGGAAGCAGCCCTGCGGACAGTCTACGAGGTGGTTACCAAGGAAACCCTGAAAGATGTTAATTTCACTGCGGTTCGCGGCATGAAAGGGATCAAGGAAGCTGAGGTTGATCTCAATGGAACTAAAGTTCGGGTCGCCGTGGGACACAGTCTGGGCAGTGCCCGCCAGCTGATGGATCAGGTAAGAGCAGGGGAATCACCCTATCACTTTATTGAAATAATGGCCTGCCCGGGTGGATGTATTGGTGGCGGCGGACAGCCTCTGACCAAGTCCAACCTGAAACGGGCTGAGCGCATAGACTGCATTTATATTGAGGATGAAGGGCTGCCTTTGAGGAAATCCCACGAGAATCAGGAAGTAAAAACCCTGTACGACGAGTTCCTGCATGAGCCCTTGGGGCACAAATCCCACGAGCTCCTGCACACTCACTATCACCAGCAACACAAGAAGTATCTATAAAAGAAGCATCCAACATGGGCCCCACCGCCGGGTGGGGCTTTATTTTTACAAATGACTGCCGGGAAGCGACTGGTCGGCCTCCCCCGAACCGGAGCAGATGATAGCTGATCTGCGGGGACTGCCGATAAGCGAGTATTCGCACCCGCCAAACCACTGCTTGACAAGGTGTTTACTTATCTTTTTTAGGTTTTTCCGGTTTTGGATGCCGTATAACATCCCCGTGTTTGTAAGATATTTTCCCGGCCGGGTAATCCCGTTTACACAATGATCATCACCTCTGGCCGGTATTATTCCGCTTTTGGTTAAGAATTTATACGCTCCCTCAATTATAAGTTGCTGGTCTTCGTCTGAACCTGTGCTTCTGTTTCAAAAGAAAGGTATTCTACTTGGAAATCAAGCTGATCAAGGTAGAGAAGAATTCGGAATTCCTCGGGGTAGGTTTTTAATACCTCATGGTTTTCGTCAACATCCTCGATGTTAATTACCCAGACAGCGCGTTCTGCTCCCTTGACACTTGCGAATTCGATGATTCCCCGTTTCTTTTTCCCCTCATAAGGAAAGTAAATACGAACAAGACGACCTCTGATATCTTCATTATAACGGGGGTCCAGTAGTGCGGCGTAAATGTTGGGCGGTTCAATCTGTCGGTCGAGCTTTTTGAAGCTGATAAAATGGATAATCCAGTAAAGCAGGTCACAGTAAACGATCAAGTATGTAACGGCTCCAAGCAAGAAACTCAAAAATATAATTATCGGTATGAGTACAACCAGGTGGTTTAAACAATAAACAGGAAAAGAGTACTGGCTAGGGCCAAAAATCACATACCAGGAATAAACGACCGCATATATAAATGCGGTGTTTAAAAGACTCTTGTATGTAATTTCTAACTCGCTGACTTCGTTCTGTTTGGTATAAAGAGATGTATAAACGTTGTAGGTAAGATATCCAGGCAGAATGAAAATTGCGACCAATAGAATTGTGTTAAAGGTTGGTTCGCTCATTTCGCCTGGGTTTTACGCGCTGAAGCTACTTTTTTTACTTGTCCATCGGCTTTACTCCGTTTAACAAACCCTTGCTTCTCTTCCTTAATGGATACGGCGTGTCCAGCAACCGAATACTTTATCACTGAGCCTTTTCTATAGGAAACCGCCATATTAATCCCTCCCTGTAGCTCGTTCTAGTTCTATTTTAATATGTAGTGGAATATTTTTATATATTGAGACTCGTTTTCCCTTCTTTTTTCAAGGAAGGTTTTGCATAAGAAATCAAGGTTTGTTTTAAAGGTCGGCGACTCCTGAAGAATCCGTTTTCAGAAGAGCAAAAATTTCCTCATCCGAAAGGACTTTCGAGATAAATACGGTATTCAGACGCGTCAGGTCAATCTCATGAGGTTTCAGCATCTGATTGGAATACTGATCGAACAGCACTTTAATAATGGGGCGGGTGGGGGCGTTCTTGTTTACATCCACTACTACCCCGACATGCCCGGAACTGAGCATAACCACACTGCCGATCGGGAACACGGCGATGTTTGAAACCAGTGCAGCTACGGTTCGCGGTTGAAAATAGGTTTTGGACATCCGGCTGATAATGGTTACTGCCTGGTTTACTGAGTAAGCGGGACGATAAGGCCGGTCTGCCAGGAGCGCATCATAAACATCCGCTACCGCAACTATCCGGGCATGCTCATGGATCTGTTCACCAGATAACCCCCGGGGGTAACCTTTTCCATCCCAGCGTTCATGGTGCTGCAGACTGACATGCGCCGACAGAAGCGGCACATCATCATAGGTCCTTAAAATCTCATAACCGTACTGGGGGTGTTGCCGAATCACCTCATGCTCCTCAGGAGTTAGCTGCCCGGGTTTGGTCAGGATTTCTTTGCTGACCCGAATCTTACCGATATCGTGTAAGAGGGCACCGATTCCAAGTTCCTTCATTTTCAACTGATCATATCCCAGGGTTATCGCGGTCATCAAAGCCAGTAAGCATACATTCACGGAATGAGAAAAAGTGTAATCATCGTAACTCCTGATATCTGTCAGGTGAAAGAGCACATCCCGATTGGCCAACAGCTCATCTATAATACTGTCAACAATTTCTCTAACAGCTTTAATGTTGATCCGCTGGTTGGTTTCCAGAGCCAAAAAGCTGTCCTTCACCAGTTGTGTGGTTTCCAACCGGCTTTTCTCGGACAAAACATCGGGTATGTTATCAAGTTCGCCTAACAGGCTATCTTTAACATAGACCGAGGCAATACCCACTTCAACAAGACGTTTTATGTATTTGGGGGTTATTCTCATACCCGCAGCCAGGAGAACCTTGCCGTTGCTGCTGTAAATTGTCCGGGCAACCGTCATCCCTGGCTGCAGATATCTGGTACTGACTCTTCTCATAGCGTCCTTTCATGCTCAACGTAACTCTTATGTCAAATTCTGCACAAGTTTTTCAATTCCTGCAGAAAATTTGTCCAAATCATCCAACTTAATAATTCGCCGTAATAACTGCGATAATAAGGATCACCGGACTTAAATAGAGAGAACATATTGACCCAACTGGAATAATATAGAAGGATAAACCGCAAGGGAAATTACATCAGAGAGGCCGGACAAAAAAGATCCTTTACCGGGTATGGATTTGGTAGGAGGAAGGTTCCAAGTTGAATTGCGGTAAACAGTGGATAATGTTACATTAAAGTATGACCATCATCTGTAAAACCTTTGGATGGCCATTATTTTGGGTTTGATGCCCAGTTTGTAGGAGAGGGTATGAGAGAGAAGAAGAGACGACGCATTATGTCGCGCGCCCTTATCAGGGGGCTGGGTGAAGACATTAAGAGCCTGGTTAAGACCAATGAAGGTCTGCTGCTGGCTATGGAGATAATTGATGAGATTCCACGGGATTTGCGCCCTCATGTTATTGACGGGTTGGCATCTTTTGGGCTGCCGGAAATGATTGATTTCTTCCATGTGATTAAAGAGGAATACGGGAAAGAGATGGAGGCCGCCTGCAACCGGGGCTTGGAAAAGCTCCAGATGAAAGGGGTTGAGAAAAAATCCTCTGCCGCGGTAAAAAAAGAGTTTTTTAAGGCTTATGTTACCCGTACCCGTCATACCGGACAAGTTACTCTTGATGTGGCCTGGGTAAACGAAGAAGGTCTTGTAGATGTTGAATGTTTCTTTCTATCGTATAATGCCGATGGCATTCACGGGTTCTTTGTCATATCAGAAATGCCTATTGCCGAGTATGAGGCGGATAGGCGAATGCTTCCCGATATGATTCGGATCACGTATGAAGAAGCGTGTTGCATGATTAAGGAAGCATACTGCTACAACATTAAATACATGACACGCCCGGCCCTTGGTAAATTCCTGTATCGCAAGTATCTGGAAACCGAATCTACTTTGAGCAGCAGGGATGAGTCCGACCTGGTGCTGAGATTGAGTCCGGAACTGGACCCCCGGGAGCTTGTCAATACCTTCTTTTATGCACAGAGGTACAAAGACCGTAGTCTTATCTCCTCCATAATGACGACCGAACCCGGTAACCGCAAGTTGATTTTGAGCAACCTGGAGGATATGCTGAAGCCGGACGTGATGCTGGTTGAAGGGCAGGCTGTTGATGTTAAGGTCTCGCGGGGGCGAAGTACGGTTAAGGCCTACAGTATTCATGTGGAGGAAGAAAGCCTCTACCGCAGCGATTTTAGCTTTGAACTGGTGCGCAATAACCAGCGATGGTTTATCAATGCCATGAACAGAGACGGGTTACGGCCTGTCAACGAAAACCGGGAGGGAAGTCCTTTTCAGGATAAAGTCCACTGCTACGTTTATGAGATCCTGGATCTGGAACGCCTCTTTGAGACCCTGGAAGAGTTTGATAACATCCGAGAAGTGGGGGAACTTCCTTTTGGAGTACATCTGCGTCTGACCGAATTAGAGGAATGCGTTGGCAACGGGGTATTCTTTCTGTCTGACGTTATGGCTGATCTGGTCATCAATGGGGATGAACTGGTAATAATTGCGCGTAATAAGGCCAATGCCATCGATATAGATGATGTGGTAGTCCGGAGTGATTCCGTAGAGCCACTTTCCCATCACCAGGTTGAAATCATAACTGCTTATACTTACCTGTCGGGGCAGTATCTCAGTTTCCAAGACATGTTGAGAAAAGAGAATCAGGAACTCTTCTTCGAGGATGGTCTTAAACTGTTGACTGCCCGGTACAGCTTCAAAGATAAAGAGAAGGTACATGCAAAGCTAAAAACTCTGCAGACTCCTTCCTACAAGTTCCCGGGAGCTTTTGAGGTCTATTATGAATACGAAAATAACACTCCTGGTGCCTTGAGGGCGGAATATGTTTTGGGGAACAACTGGGTTACTGTATCAGCTTTCGGGGAAAAGGATTTAAGCCGAGTGCGGGAACAGTTTGAGGATGGCCTTCGCGAGTACTTGGAGTACGAGGGTATGGAGATTAAGTGCGAGGGAATCTTTGAATTGATTACAGTTGATGTCAAAAAACAGTATCCGGAACTCGAAGACCAGTTAAAAAAGGCTTACCTGGAAAAGTGGTTTGAATCGAAGCTCAAGCCGCTGCGGGGTATGAGCCCGCAGGATGCAGCAAAAAGTATCGAAGGCAAAAGGCTGCTCTGGACGATGTTTAAGGACATGAAGCGCAATGAAAAATTGCGTCAGGATATGGGCGTAAGGAATGTTATTCAACTCAAACAGTACATGCAGAAGGTTGATATAAAAGAGAAGTAAGGCTTTAGAATAGTGCTTGACAGGATACCCCAAATTCCCTATACTTTTAAAAATACTTTTCCATGTTTGATATCGCATTGGCCATGAAGGGAAGGAAGGTTTATAATGGTCGCGGTTGGGTGACCAACTGAGACCCGGATTTGCTGGCTAAGATAGCATGTCATCTATCTGAAATCCCGGGATGGGAATCTGATAGGAACCGGACGTACTTGTTATCATTGGTTGACAGCTCGGTGATGCCGCAGAAAGCCCTCTCGTCCCTGGCTTGAGAGCTAGGTATGAGGGGGTATTTTAATTCCGGCCTTCAGGTTTGGTTTGCGGACGTGGCAATAACCCTGTAGTTTAAACTTCTTGAACCATATTGCCTGCCTCGGTGCTGCGTAATCCGAAACCCAATTGATTCTGTCACAGTATTGCATTATCTCTTGTTAACCGTTAATAACTAAGATGATAGTGAGAGCTATCACCTTAGACAACTTTACTAATAAGCAATAACTGA
>JBLNCH010000193.1:0-4131 GCA_050260485.1 Bacillota bacterium
GACAGGTAGACGGGTCCCTTGGCTGGGTTACCACCTGAACCATCTCCAGGTCTTCAACGTGATTCGTTATCTCCCGGCTTAGAGAATTAAGCCTGGCAGCCGGTATCGGTTGTTCTACAACCAGTACCATTCTCCAGGCCTTTTGCTCAACCAATACGGACACTTCTTTTATCAGTACCGATTCCAGGTCGCTGTCCCCGGAACAACCAATTCTCTCCAACAGCTCTCCTAAACGCAATATGATCCCTCAACTCTTCTTTTTGCACGGACACTCAGTCATACAGCAGCAGGTTTAATCTATGCGCTCAACAGCGTATACCCCGGGTACAGTCGAGAGGTTGCTGATTACCGTGATAGGATCCAGGTTTTGTGGTAGTACCACCAGTATTTCCACTTCCAGGCGCCTCGGATCCTCGGTTCGGGAGAGATGGATGTTCTTAATTGAAACTCCGAGATCACCCAATGCTGAACCTACTCTTCCTACCTGACCCGGGGTATCTTCGATTATCATTGAAAATGCCCGGTAGTCTCTTATACCGGTGATACGTTCTTCAAATCTGACAAAGTAGATCAGTATGAATAATACCAGAATTGAGGTGATGATGGCCGGTACGTAAAGGCCTGCACCTACTGCCAGACCTATACAACCCACAACCCAGATACCGGCCGCGGTGGTTAAACCTCTGATGGTGGCACCTTCGCGAATGATAGTACCGGCACCGATAAAACCAATCCCACTGACAACCTGGGCGGCGATCCGCCCCGGGTCTGCGTTGACCATGGCGTGAAACTGGTAATACATCTCCAGGGACACTATCATGGCCAGGGTGGAACCCATACATACCAAGGTGTAGGTGCGCAGTCCGGCCGGCCGGTTAAGACTTTCCCGCTCCAGGCCGATGATGCCGCCCAGGATACAGGAAAGAGCCAGTTTAAAAATTATTTCCCATTCAGACAAGCCGATCCCACCCCCTTGATCTATATCTTACCAGTTAATTCAAGGATCATGTCCACCACATTGTTCTGATCAACCAATTCGCTTTCAGCTTCCCATCGTTTCTTAATTTCCACCTTACCCTGTTTTAAGGATTTGGGCCCAATGGTAATCCTGAGCGGTATGCCGATCAAGTCGGCATCCTTAAATTTAACACCGGCGCGCTCTTCGCGATCATCCAGCAGGACCTCAACCCCGGTTTTCTGCAACTCCTGGTATAGATCGGCGGCCGCATTCATCTGCTGTTCATCACGTACATTTACCGGTACAATAATCACCTGGAACGGGGCAATCGACATCGGCCAGATTATACCATTCTCATCATGTTTCTGTTCGACAGCCGCCGCCATCACACGAGAAATGCCGATTCCATAACAACCCATCACAAAATGCCTTTTGTTGCCTTCTTCGTCTAAGAACCAGGCATCCATGGACTTAGAATACTTGGTGCCCAGTTTGAATATATGACCGACTTCAATCCCGCGGGTCGCCTGCAGTTCTCCCTGGCAGCGGGGGCAGGGATCTCCTGCTTCGACATTGCGCAGGTCCAGGTAAGCCTGGGGAGTAAAATCCCGGCCGGGTAAAACATGAACCAGGTGACACCCCTCACGGTTCGCACCGCAGACAGCATCCGACATTCCCTGTATCTCCAAATCCGCCAGTACCTTTATTTTTAGTCCTACCGGACCTACCGAACCAATGGCCACTCCGGTAATCTCTTTTACCATATCCTCCGGAGCCATGAAGAACTCTGCAGCCTGCAAATGGTTCTTGAGTTTAATTTCATTCAATTCGCGGTCGCCCCTAACCAGGACCGCATACGGCACTTCATCAACGATGTATATCAGGGTCTTGATTATCCGGGTGGGATCTACCCCCAGGAACTGAGTCACATCGGTTACCGATATTACGTCAGGTGTGAGCACAACCTCGGCGGATGCACACTCCGCTTGGTGTTCTCCAGGGTCAAATACCGATTCTGCTTTTTCCACATTGGCAGCGTAGTTGCACTGGTCACAGTAGACCACCACCGATTCCCCGCTGCCGGCCAGAACCATAAACTCGTGGCTGGAGCTGCCCCCAATGGCACCACTGTCTGCTTCCACTACCCGGAAGTCAAGACCGAGTCGTTCAAATATGGCGCTGTATGCGAAATACATCTTGCGGTAGGAGATATCAAGACCATCCTCGTCCACATCGAAAGAGTACAGGTCTTTCATGATGAACTCCCGCCCGCGCATTAAACCAAACCGGGGACGGATCTCATCCCGGAACTTGTCCTGTATCTGATAGAGCAGCAGGGGCAGGTCGCGGTAGGAATGAACCTCGCCATCGACCAAAGCCGTAATAACCTCCTCATGAGTAGGTCCCAGGCAAAAGTCCCGCTGGTGGCGGTCCTTTAACCGGAACATCTCATCCCCGTAAACCTGCCAGCGACCGGACTGTTCCCACAACTCTCGGGGTTGAACAATGGGCAGCCCTACTTCCTGGCCGCCTGCCCGGTCCATTTCCTCTCGAACGATCTGGTTGATTTTTTTTAACACCCGGAAACCTAAGGGAAGATAGGTGTATATACCCCCGGCCGTTTTACGTATCATACCGGCGCGCATCAAAAGCTTGTGGCTGATTACTTCAGTATCGCTGGGGTCTTCCCTCAGTGTGGGCAGCAGAAGCTGAGTGGTCTTCAACGGTTTCCCTCCTCATCGACTATTTCATGTACCGCATCTATTAACGCGGAAGCCATCCGGTTCTGGTCTACCTTGCCGATCACCCGGCCATTCCTAAAAAGTAAACCAAAGCCACGGCCGCCGGCAATACCGACATCCGAATCTCTGGCCTCACCGGGGCCGTTTACCACACAGCCCATTACGGCAACCTTGAGCGGTTGTTCAATGACGCGCAGCTCCCGGTCAACCTCTTCGGCCAGTTCCTGCAGTTTTATTTCACAGCGCCCGCAGGTGGGGCAGGATACCAGTTCTATCCCCCTGGACCTCCGACCGGCCGCTCTCAGGATCTCATAGGCAGCCCAAACCTCTTCCAACGGATCTGCAGTCAGCGACACCCTTATGGTATCACCTATACCTTCCGACAGGAGCATGCCGATGCCCATCCCGGATTTTATCAGCCCGCGGGCCAGAGTGCCGGCTTCAGTTATACCGACATGCAAAGGATAATCCACCGCGGAGCTCAGTAACCGATATGCTTTAACGGTGTCCAGGACATTTGATGACTTGAGGGAGATCTTGATCAGGTGAAACCCCATGTCCTCCAGAACTCTAGTCTGCCGTAAGGCGCTCTCCACCATGGCTTCCGGGGTAACACCTCCATATTTACCCAGGATGTCCCGGTCTAACGACCCGGCATTGACACCAATTCTGATCGGCACCTCGCGCTCCCGGGCCTCATTGACCACCCTCTCCACTTTCCAGCGGGGGCCTATGTTGCCCGGGTTTATCCGAAGACCATCCACTCCGGCTTGCAGAGATTTAAGCGCGAGCCGGTAATCAAAGTGGATGTCGGCTATTACCGGTATGGGACTATGCCGTTTTATTTTGGTCAGGTTCTGGGCAGCCTCAACATCCGGCACCGCAACCCTGATTATTTCACACCCGGCCTGTGCCAGGCTGTTAATCTGATCTATGGTTGCCGATGCATCTCGCGTATCAGTGCTGGTCATAGACTGTACAACTACCGGGTTATTGCCGCCGACTGCGACACTCCCGACTCTTATTTCCCGGGTTGGTCTGCGCATCAGTCTATCCACCTTTGGCAATTTGCAGGATGTCATTGAAAGTAATCAGGATTATAAGGCCCAGCAGGACTACAAAACCGATCAGGTGAATAAAGTTTTCCCGCTCGGCCTCGAGCGGACGTCCTCTGACCAGCTCAAGTCCGGTAAATAATATACGGCTCCCATCCAGAGCCGGGAAAGGCAAGAAATTGATCACTCCCAGGTTGATGCTCAGCAGTGCAGTAAAATTCAGAAGATATATTAAACCGCCCTGGGCCGCCTCGCCGATCATCCGCGTTATCCCTACCGGTCCCGCCAGGGCATCGGCCGAAACCGCACCGGTGATAAGCTGTACCAGACCCTGGAGCATAAGAACCGTAGTTGCATAGGTATTCACAAAACCCAT
>JBLNCH010000194.1:0-3820 GCA_050260485.1 Bacillota bacterium
TAAGCTCTATCCAGAGCCACCAGCGGGAGCTCGCAGGATTTGAAAAACAGATGGGTTATATGATCTACTTCGTGGTGATTATGGTTTCATTCGCCGCCATTCTGGGATTCGCTATTGTCTATAACTCGTCAATTATCGGCTTCAGTGAACGCCAGCGCGAACTGGCCTTGCTTAAAGTGATGGGGTTCACTGACCGTGAGGTAGGGGGACTCCTTTTGCGAGAAACCCTTATACAGTCAATACCGGGGGTGCTGTTAGGACTGCCCTTTGGGCGTATGATGAGCCAGTGGTATGTGGCAGCGATAAGTACCGAAGCCTTTTCTTTCCCGGTGGTGGTTTACCCCCAGACCTATATTATTTCTGCGATTATCGGGGTGTTATTTGTGCTGGTGGCACACTGGTTTGCATCCCGGGGAATCAGGTATATTGAACCAACCGAGTTGCTGAAGAACAACGATTAGGATTGGGGAGGGTTTAAAAAATGGAGCGGGGCAGGAGAAACAAGATTGTCGGTGCCGGCGCGGCAGTGGTCCTTATCCTGGTGTTCTGGGCATTTGCCAACCGGGGAAACGATGTGGAAACGGTAAAGGTGCGGGTAGGCGATATCACCCAGACGGTGGAAGATGTCGGTTACGTCCGCGCAAAGGGGGAATCAGGTCTCTATGCCACTCAAGCCGCCACTGTAGCCCAGATTAATTTTGAGGTAGGGCAATCCGTTAATGCGGGAGAGGTGGTGTTGGTACTGGAAAACCTGGAACTCAAGGCCCAGGTCAGCGACATAGAGTCGAACCTTATTCAGGCTGAAGCCACTTCCCGTTCTACCGCTTCCCGCCTGCAGTTGGCGAAATCGGGGCTGAAGAATGCCCAGGACAACCTGGAACGAATTAAGGTACTGTATGATTCCGGAGCAGTTTCCCTCACCGATTATGAAAAAGCAATGTTAGAGGCGGAAAGTGCCAGGGCTGCGGTGGAGGAACTTGAGGCACAGTTGGAGGCGGTTTCCGCCCGCATCCAAGGATTAAAGGAGGCCCGAAGCCACCTGGCAGCACGGGAGAATGAACTGGTTCTGAAGAGTCCGGTAGATGGAGTGATCTTAAGTCTTCCGGTCAAAATCGGGCAGGTGGTAACTCCCGGAACCCTGGTTGCTGCGGTGGGAGGCGGCAGCGGACTGGAGGTGAAGGCCGATATCCTGGGTGAAGACCTGACTAACGTTGCGGTGGGGCAAAAGGTATTGGTAACTATCCCCGGGGTTGATCAGGGTCGCCTCGTGGGAGAGGTCTCGCAGATTTATCCCCAGGCGGAAGAGAAACACTCCGCTCTGGGCATAGTGCAGCAGCGGGTGCCGGTGATCATAACCCTGGAACAGACAGCCAACCTGAGACCCGGATATGAGGTGGATGTTGCCATTCAGACCTTGACCCGTAAGGGAGTTCTGCTGGTCCCCCGGGAAATGGTTAAGACCACACCCGAGGGTGCACAGACGGTTAAGCTGGTGGACAGGGGCAAGATTAAGGAGGTTCCGGTTAAGACCGGCATCACCGATGGTACCTACATAGAGGTCACCGAAGGCTTGACCGCTGGGGCGGAACTGGCGTATTAGTAAGGGTTGTGGCAGGCAAAGTTGCCCGAGCCCCGGTGAGGGATAACCGGGGTTTGGGTTTATTTATGATGGGTGAAGTATACCGTTTCATTTGTTTCTCCCCATATTATGGATAATAATATCATCAGAGCGACAGGATTTTGGGAGCCAATATGGAGCGAAAGAAGCAGGTTATTGTGGTCGGGGGTGGGCGGCAGGATTGATGGCCGCTATCGCCGCCCGGAGGCTGGACGCCGAGGTCATGATAGTGCGGCGGCTTTTAACCTGCAGTGGGCTTGGTCATCCGGCTGCATAGCAGGACAGAACGTGGTTCTATAGTCACTCATCGCGGGAGGCTTTAATGATCAGGATATCAGATATCAAATTAAGATTAGAGCAGGCTGCAGATCCCGAGGCCGAAAGACGGAGCTTGCGGGCTGCAATAGTATCCCGGCTCAAGATCAGAGAGAAGGAGCTGCTAGGGGTTACCATATTCAAGAAATCAATTGATGCCAGGAATAAAGATGAGATCGTATATGTATATACAGTTGATGTTGAGGTTCACAACGAAGAACGGATCCTGCGCCAACGCCGTTCTAAAGCAATAACATCCACTCCGGACCTTTCTTATCATGGAGTGGAATTGGGTACAGAGAGAATGAGCGAAAGGCCGGTAGTGATTGGGATGGGTCCGGCCGGTCTCTTTGCCGGGTTGCTCCTTGCGAAACACGGCTACAAGCCTGTGATCCTTGAACGTGGAGAGGATGTGGAAACGAGGACCGCCAAAATCAACAGGTTTTGGAACGACGGTTTGCTCGATACAGAAAGCAATGTACAGTTTGGGGAAGGCGGAGCGGGCACGTTTTCCGATGGGAAGCTTACTACCCTGATAAATGATCACCGGTGCCGCGCCGTACTGGAGCAGTTTATCAATGCCGGGGCACCACCGGAGATACTGTATAAGAGCAAACCGCATATAGGAACCGACAAGCTTAAGGCCACGGTTAAGAATATCCGGAAAGAGATCATCGCCCATGGTGGAGAGGTGAGGTTCAAGGCCAAGGTAACCGATTTTATCATCCAGGATGGGAATGTTAATGCTCTCATTATAAATGATGTTGAAATACTCCCCTGCAGGGTGGTTTTATTAGCTATCGGTCACAGTGCCCGGGATACCTATGATGTATTGTACCGGAGAGGTGTCCGCATGAGCCAGAAGCCCTTCTCCATAGGGGTCAGAATTGAACACCCCCAGGAGGTAATTAATAAGGCACAATATGGCAACGCGGCAGGATATTCGGGGCTGGAGGCCGCTGATTACAAGCTCGCGTATCATTCGAAGAATGGGAGGTCTGCTTATACCTTCTGTATGTGCCCGGGAGGTTACGTGGTCGCCGCCGCTTCGGAAAAACAACGTGTGGTAACTAATGGTATGAGTGAATACCGGCGGGATGGGGATAACGCCAATGCAGCCTTGCTGGTGGGGATTACACCGGCTGATTTCGACAGCCAGCATCCCCTGGCCGGTATCGAGTTCCAGCGCAAGTGGGAAAACCTGGCCTACCAGTTGGGAGGCGGTAATTACCGGGCACCGGTCCAGTTAACGGGTGATTTTCTGGTTGACCGGCTGAGCACCCATTGGGGCAGTGTGAAACCCACCTACCGGCCTGGAGTTACATTTGCCCGGCTCAAGGATTGTTTACCCCTATACGCTGTCGAGACGATGAAGGAAGCCATAGTATACTTTGATACCAAAATAAAGGGTTTTGCCATGCCGGACAGCATTCTGACCGGTGTCGAGACCAGAAGTTCCTCGCCGGTCAGAATTAACCGGAATGAGGAACACCTGTCCAACATAGGCGGCATATACCCCATGGGAGAAGGTGCTGGCTATGCCGGTGGCATAATGTCATCAGCGGTTGATGGAGTTAAAACCGCAGAAAGGGTTATGATGAGATACGCTCCCCTGTGTTAACGGAACCATCGTGACTTAGGACTCGTTAACGAGTAATAGGTCAGAGGCCAATAGCGTTTTAGTAGAGAGCAATTGAGGATAATGGATAAATATTCTTGTAAAATCAAGTGGCTACCCGGACACAATACTACCAGAATGATATTCTAGGAGCATTCCTGTAATGCTTAAGAACGATCTTTGAAAAAAGAGACGCCCATCAATACAATTGAATTGTGCTAATCAGCGACAGAAAGGCACAAAACAAGAGATTGAGGAGGCGTCCCTAT
>JBLNCH010000195.1:0-8285 GCA_050260485.1 Bacillota bacterium
TAGAAAGGCTGATACTCTTATATGATTTTTACGGTGCATTGCTTACCGAGAGGCAAAGGCAGGCCATTGAGCTTCACTACGAAGCAGATCTGGGTCTTTCCGAGGTAGCCCAGCAGATGGGTATAACCCGCCAGGGGGTATATGACCTTTTGCGGAGGGCCGAGTCCGTCCTGGAGGAATACGAGTCCAGATTATTATTGGCAGCCAGGTTCCAGGAGGATAGAGAGAAGATCAAGAAGGCTTACCAGATTCTAAAGCAGGCAGGGAATGACAATCAATCATGGGTTCAGGAAGCAATTCGGGTTTTGGCTGAGGTCTTGGAGATAGACAATCCTGCAGAAGGGAGTGATAAGAATGATATTTGAAGGTCTGGCGGGGAGACTGCAGGAAACCTTCAGGCGCCTAAAAGGAAAGGGCAAATTATCCGTTGAGGATGTAAATGAGGCCATGCGTGAGGTCAGGTTGGCTCTCCTGGAAGCGGATGTTAATTTCAAAGTGGTGAAGAGCTTTGTTTCCCGGGTCAAAGAAAGGGCTGTAGGGCAGGAGGTTATGAACAGCCTGACACCCGGACAGCATGTGGTCAAGATTGTCTGTGAGGAACTTACTGAGCTGATGGGAGGCAATCAGACCAAAATAACGTTAAGTTCCAAGCCTCCTACAATCATCATGGTGTTAGGGCTGCAGGGCTCCGGAAAGACAACCACCTGTGGGAAGATCGCCAAGTACTACGTTTCCCAGGGGCGAAGGCCGTTTATGGTAGCCGGTGATATCTATCGGCCGGCGGCGATAAAACAACTCCAGGTGTTGGGAGAACAGGTGGGGGTTCCGGTATTTACGATGGGTCAGGAGAATCCCGTTAATATAGTGCGGGGGGCCCGGGAATACGCCCAACAAAACAACCGCGACATTATGATTATAGATACCGCCGGGCGACTCCATATCAATCAGGAACTGATGCAGGAGCTGAAGGCTATCCGTGATGCGGTTGAACCTCATGAAATGCTCCTGGTGGTTGATGCCATGACCGGACAGGATGCAGTAAACATCGCCGAGGCATTTCACCAGGAGATAGGGTTAACCGGGGTAGTGCTGACCAAACTGGATAGCGATACCCGCGGGGGTGCTGCACTTTCGGTAAAAGCCGTCACCGGTTGTCCTATTAAGTTTACCGGAACAGGAGAGAAGCTAGACGCCCTGGAACCGTTTTATCCTGACCGGATGGCCTCAAGGATACTGGGTATGGGGGATGTCCTTACCCTGGTGGAAAAAGCACAGGCCTCATTCGATGAGAAACAGGCCCGGGAATTGGAGCGCAAGATCCGGCAGCAGGAGTTTACCCTGCATGATTTTCTTGAGCAATTGCAGCAGGTTAAGACTATGGGACCGCTTGATCAGCTGATGGGGATGATTCCGGGTTTGGGTAAGCAGCTGAAGGGGGTCAAGCCGGAGTTCGATGAGAAAGAAGTGGCCCGGGTTGAAGCAATAATCAGGTCCATGACCCCGCAGGAGAGGAACGATCCCTCGATTTTAAACGGCAGCCGTAAGAAACGCATCGCCCGGGGTAGCGGTACTCGGGTACAGGATGTGAACCGTCTGCTCAAGCAGTTCGATGAATCGCGGCGGATGATGAAACAGCTTACCGATATGAGCATGAAGAAGGGCAAAAAGGGTGGAATTAAACTGCCATTCTAATATTTTGCAAACACAGAAACTGGAGGCGAAAGTATGGCAACAAAGATCAGATTGAGAAGGATGGGAGCAAAGAAGAATCCGTTTTACCGGGTGGTAGTAGCTGATTCAAGGTCACCCCGGGATGGCCGGTTTATCGAGGAATTGGGTTACTATGACCCGGGAACTAATCCGGCTACTATCAAAATTGATGAAGAGAAAGCCCTGAAATGGCTGGCGACCGGAGCAAAACCAACCGAAACCGCCCAATCACTTTTAAAGAAAGCTGGTATCCTGCAAAAGTATCAGGTGAAGGGCAAGGAGTAGAGTGAGGGGGTTGACCAATTGAAGGATTTGATTGAACTCATTGCCAAGTCACTGGTGGACAATCCGGAAATGGTGGAGGTTAAAGAGATCACTAATGATACCTCTGTTATTCTGGAAGTAAAAGTGGCCCCCGATGACATGGGAAAGATCATTGGTAAACAGGGTAAGATTGCCAAAGCGATAAGGACCCTGGCTAAAGCGGCAGCAACCAAGGAAGGTGTAAAGGTATCCGTGGAGATTTCCCGTTAAAACAGATGACTATGGCCGGTTTGGAAAGGGGATGACAGCCTTGGCCCGGGAGATGATCAGCGTGGGGGAGATTTGCGGAACCCGCGGTCTTAAAGGAGAAGTTAAGGTTCTACCGCTTACTGATTTCCCGGAGCGTTTTAAAGGAATGAAAGAGATCTGGGTGGAGTGCGGCCCAAGGAGCGGCTATTATCAGATTGAAAGCTATCGCTCTTACAAGCAGTTCTTGCTCTTTAAATTTGCCGGTATTGACACGGTTGAGGAGGCGGCCGGTCTGGTCAGAGGCCTGCTAAAGGTAGATGAGGATGAGGTCTATCCTCTCCCGGAAGATACCTGTTACATCTTTCAGCTCCTGGGACTCGAGGTGGATGACCTCGTAAAAGGGTATCTGGGAGTGGTGACCGATGTCCTGCAGACCGGAGCCAATGACGTATATGTGATTAAAGGCGAAAGGTACGGGGAGGTACTGATACCTGCCATAAAGGATGTGGTTATCGATATCGACCTAGCCCAAGGCAGGATGAAGGTTAAGCTCCTGCCGGGACTGATTAATGAGGATTGATCATGAAGATCATCATTCTGACGCTTTTTCCGGAAATGTTTGAATCCCCCCTCAAAAGCAGTCTGATCGGCAAGGCTATCGAGCGGGGGATAATCCAGATTGATGTTATAAACCTGCGGGATTACGCTTTAGACAAACACCGCCAGGTTGATGACTACCCCTTTGGTGGCGGGGCCGGCATGGTGATTAAAGCTGATGTGGCCTTGAGAGCCTTGGAGGATCTGCACCGGACCAATCCGGACGCACGGACCATACTGATGAGTCCGGCGGGTAAAACCCTGAATCAGAGGTTGGCCGCCGAATTGGCCGAAGAAAAAACCCTGCTGGTGTTCTGCGGACACTATGAGGGGGTCGATGAGCGGGTTCTGACCGAGGTTGATGATCAGGTATCCATTGGGGATTACATATTAACCGGGGGAGAAGTTGCAGCGCTGGTACTGATTGAAGTGGTAGTCCGCCTGGTACCAGGAGTCCTGGGCAGTGAGAGGTCGATTGATGATGAGTCATTTAGCGACGGTCTGCTCGAATACCCTCAGTACACCAGACCCCGGCGGGTTGGGGAGCTGGAGGTACCGGCAGTTCTCCTGTCAGGAAACCACGAGGAAATTCGACGGTGGAGAAAAAAAGAGAGCATCAGGAAGACCCTCTTGGCCAGGCCGGATCTCTTGATTAAGAAACGGCTCAATGAAGAGGAAATAGGGTATTTAATGGAGATCCTGTCTTCTGAAGATGAGGGTGACCAGCAATGAAGAAAAGACTCTACATCGCGTTGATGCATACCCCGGTATATAACAAAAGCCGGGAGGTGATCACCACCTCTATAACCAACCTGGATGTGCACGATATATCCCGGGTTGCCCGCACCTATGGGGTGAAGCGTTACTTCCTGGTTCATCCTCAGGAGACCCAGCGTAACCTGGTGGAGACCATGATGAATTACTGGCTGCAGGGATTCGGGAGTGAGTACAACCCGGACCGCAAAGAGGCCTTAAGGTTACTGGAACTTGTTTCCGATATCGATGAGGCTCAGCGCAGAATAATCGGACTGGAAGGGAGAAAAGCTCACACCGTGGTAACTGATGCCCGGATTCATTCCCGTAGTGTTGGCTACCAGGAGATGCGACAGAGAATCTCCCGGGGCGATGAGCCTTATCTGGTGCTGTTTGGTACCGGCTGGGGGTTGGTTAAGGATGAGATCGAGAAAGCCGATTTCATTCTGCACCCGATTGAAGCCGACAGTGATTACAACCATCTGTCAGTCAGGAGTGCGGTGGCTATAATCCTGGATAGATTAATGGGGGATTGCCGGTAGCCAGGACTCCCCAAATATGCGAACCGCCCAGCTTGTGAATAAAAATACCCTGTGATATAATCCATTTGTCGGCAAGCAGGATATTAGCCAATTCAGGTAAATGATACATAGAAGGGAGGTAAACAGATGCAGGACATAATCAATTCTATAGAACAAGAACAGCTTAGAAAAGACATAACCGATTTTGGACCGGGTGATACGGTAAAGGTCCACGTGAAAGTTGTTGAGGGTAACCGGGAAAGGATCCAGGTTTTCACCGGAACCGTGATTCGCAGACGGGGAGGCGGATTGGGAGAGACTTTTACTGTCAGAAGGATCTCCTATGGAGTTGGGGTTGAGAGAACATTTCCGATTCATACCCCCAGAATTGAAAAGATAGAACTTGTACGTCGAGGTAGAGTAAGAAGAGCAAGGCTCTACTACCTGCGTCAGCGATTTGGCAAGAAGTCAAAGATCAAGGAGAAAAGGGAAAACAGATAAAAGACAAAGACTGGCCTGGAGCCAGTCTTTATCTTAGTGGTCGGCCGGGTCCGGGCACTGATTACAGGGACTTGATAGAGCATTATCATCTTCCAGGAGGAACTATAGTGGTTAATAGCTGGTATCCGGGTCATATGGTAAAAGCCCGGAGGGAAATCTTGGAAAACCTTAAACTGGTGGATGTAGTGGTTGAAATTGCTGATGCCCGTGCTCCTCAATCCACACGCAACCTGGAACTGGAGAATCTGGTAAAGCCCAAACCAGTAATACTGGTACTTAACAAAAAAGACCTAGTAAATTCTCCCGACCTGGATACCTGGGTCCGTGCCCTCAACCGGGAAGGGCTGCACGCAGTGGGTATGGTTTCGACCACCGGAGAGGGGAAGAAGCAGGTTATCCAAATGGTTGAGAAAATGTACCAGCCAAGGATGGAGGCTATGAGGTTAAGGCAGCTACGTCCGCGCCCTCCTAGAATTATGGTGGTAGGGATTCCCAATGTCGGGAAGTCGACCTTTATTAATACCATGG
The DNA here is from genome assembly GCA_050260485.1 of Bacillota bacterium. GTDB lineage: Bacteria > Bacillota > Syntrophomonadia > Syntrophomonadales > DTU052 > DTU052. The sequence goes on from JBLNCH010000195.1 coordinate 5,124, forward strand.
TCGGCAGGAAAACCGCTCGTACCGGGCCCAAACCCGGTGTAACCAGGGGAAAACAATGGGTGAGAGTCGATGGGCGCATTGATTTATTGGATACCCCGGGTCTGCTGTGGCCCAAGATAACCATACCTGACCAGGGATTGAAGCTGGCGGCCCTGGGAGTATTGGGGTCCAAGGCATACAGTGAGGAAGAGGTTGCCAGGTATATCATCCGCATGGTGCAGAAAATAGAACCACAGGCCCTGGAATCGCGGTATGGCATAGAGAACATATTGCTGCTGGGGGAAGACCAGGTTTTACAGGCCATCGCCCGTTTCCGCGGCTTTTCAGGAGACTGTACCGATGATCAGAAAACCGCCCATTTTGTTTTGAGTGAGTTTCGCCGGGGCCGGATAGCCAAAATTATCCTGGATCAGATCGAGTGAAAGATGATCAATGATTAAGGCATTGTTGCAGCAATCACCGGTAATTTTCGAAGAATACCAAAAAGGATAAAACGACCCGCTGCATCCAGCAATTTGAACGCGAGGCGCGGTTATTATTGAACTTCAATGATCGGCGTATGCCGATACCTGGTTGAAAAAAATCCTGGGTTCATAGGATCAAATATTAAAGATGAGCAGACCTGGCACGATACTTCAATTAGACGGGTCTGCTCGTTTTATTATTGACAACAGAAGGGAAGCAGCCATAGGAAACGAATATCAAATAAAAGCTAACCGGGAGCCGATAATGGTGTAATCCCTATCATTTTGTTTTATATAGCTATCATGATTTTGCTGAAGTTGGTGATTCGACAGTGGTTAAAAAGCTGAAAGTACCGGAGGTCGAGGTCCAGAGGCTCCATGAAATGATGCGCTATGAAAGGGAGCTTTATGAGCAGGGTGTGAAGTACATAGCCGGCGTTGACGAAGCGGGAAGGGGCCCCATAGCCGGTCCCGTGGTGGCAGCGGCAGTAATCCTACCCCAGGACTTTTTTCTTCCCGGGGTTGATGATTCCAAACGGCTTCGACCATCCCTGCGCGAGGAGTTATCAATTGAAATAAAAAGGCATGCTCTGGCCTGGGCAATGGGAATTATATCGGTTCACTGCCTGGACGAAATAAACGTATATCAGGCTACCAAGCTGGCCATGATCACGGCGATCAGCAACCTGAGTAAAAAAGCGGAGCACCTGATTATTGATGCTGTCAAGCTTGATGAGCTCAGTATTCCACAGACTCCACTGGTCAAGGGGGATTCCCTCAGTATATCAGTTGCCTGTGCTTCCATCCTGGCCAAAGTGGAAAGAGATGCGATTATGGAAGGGTATGATGAACTCTTTCCCGGATATGGGTTTACCAAACATAAAGGCTATGCGACGCGGGAGCATGTAGAAAGATTGTTCCGGCTCGGACCCTGCCCGGTGCACAGAAACAGTTTTGAGCCGGTTAAATCCTGGTCAGGAGAGATAGATTATGCAGGTCAGATCTGACCCCATAAGCAGTTATCAAATGAGACTGGGCTTAGCCAATACCGAAGGGCTTAAGCTCCTCAAAGGCGAAATTGTTCAGGCAGTAGTCGAGAAGGTGATTGGTGAAGGTCTGTTTCAGATAAATATCAAGGGAATGACAGTCGATGCGGCCACCGATCTGATGCTGGCTCCGGGGCAGAACCTGCTTCTGCGTTCGGAGGGGAGGGTTGATGGCCGCCAGATCTTACGGGTAGTCAAACCTGGAGAAGAGTATTCATTAAAGGTTGCGACTCTACTGCAGGAGCTGGGCTACAAAGCCGATGACCGTTTTACGGCGATAACCGCCAAACTCATACAGTATGGCCTGCCGTTGACCAGGGAAAACATTGATCATGTTCTGACCTCCACCCGCTGGCTGGGTGAATTCAACTCCCTTAACCTGGAGATATCGGTCTGGGTCCTGGCCGGTGGACTTAAAAACAATCCTGAGATCCTGATGGCCGTTCGCAGTTTTTTGACCAAGCAGGAGTCCGTTAAATCCCTTATGCAGCAAATACTGCAGAGCCTGTCCGTTTCCGAATCACCGGCGGGGGATAGCACCAAAGCCAACCCGTTTCTGTCATCAACCAATGAAACAACCTTGACGAATTCCATTCCCTTTGCCGGCAGGGTAAACAGCACCGGTACGTCCAATGGCATGGACATCCTCTCAACGACGGAAAGACTGGATAGCAACAACCCGGCATACCGGCTGGAAAGTGCCGGTGCAATGAGCCGGTTAGACCGCATGGACATATCAAACCGGATGGATGGAGTCATCACCATGGATCGGCTGGATAGCGGGATGACCGAGAATGCTTTCCACAACCTGAGGCTTAATACCGTCGAGGGCTTGTTTAAGGCCATTATGCCCCTAATCAATCTCCGGGTCACCGGCGATCCGGAGATGATGAGCGGGGATTTGCAGCAGATCATGGCAAACAACAAGGAAGTGATTAGGGCACTGGCGGTGATTCAGGAGGTGCTGACCCGATTCCCCGATACCGCCGGACAGGTGGGGAATGAGGTCCTCCAACTGGTGCAGTCGGCAGAAGGGGAACTGCTTGGTCAAGCCGCCTTCAATTCTGCCGAGAGACAGGCAAGCAGCCAACAGCCCGGGTTCTATTATCTTGCCATACCGCTGGAATTGGGCGGTAAAGACCGGGTCATGGAACTCAAGATCTACAAAGATGACCGGGGAACGCGTCGGCTGGATGAGCTGGAGGCAATCCGGCTGGCAGTTTCGCTGGATACTGCCAACCTGGGCATGGTGGTTTTCCATGTAACTTTGAGAAAGAATAACATGCTGGAGATTCAGGGTGTGGTAAACAACCCCAACTCGAAAGAAGTAATCGAGAGGAGTATTCATCTTTTGCAGCAACGATTGATGGAGCATGGTTACGAGATGCATTTTGGGGGGATGAAACTGGCCTCTGAACCCGAAAAGCTAAGACCATGCTTACAAACCGCAGAGTTGGGCTTGCCTGCACTGGGGATTGATATCACTGTGTAAACATAAGGGAAACCGGTTGCTGCAGATCGTAAATCACGTCAAGGGGTGTTGCCGGTGGAAAGGGAAGTACCTTCCAAAAAAGCCGTAGCCTTAAGGTACAACAGCGAGGAGTATGAGGCCCCCCGGGTGGTGGCCAAGGGCGTCGGTTTTGTGGCCGAGA
>JBLNCH010000196.1:0-6430 GCA_050260485.1 Bacillota bacterium
GCACACCGTCTGCCGGCAGAAACGGTGGAATTTGCTCTGCGGGCTGAAGAAAGGGGTCTAAAGGTCATAATTGCCGGTGCTGGGGGAGCTGCACACCTGGCGGGCGTGATCGCGTCTAATACCACACTTCCGGTGATTGGGGTACCGATCATGACTCCACCTTTAGGGGGGGTTGATGCTCTCTACTCTACGGTGCAAATGCCCAAAGGGGTCCCGGTAGCTACGGTGGCCATCAACGGTGCCGCAAACGCCGGCCTTCTGGCTCTGCAAATACTGGCTTTAGGGAATCCGGAACTAAGCATAAAGATCAAGGATTATCGTCAGAAAATAGCCAACGAGGTGCGCAAAAAAGGCTCACGCCTGACTGACCTGGGCATAGAAGGCTATATATTACAGAAAGGCGGTAACAAGAAGTGATTGAAAGGTACACCCTGCCTGAGATGGGCCAAGTTTGGTCGGAAGAGGCCAAACTTAACAACTGGTTGAAGATTGAGGTCCTCGCCTGTGAAGCCTGGGCCAAACTGGGGGTCATACCGACCCCGGCTCTTGAGAATATAAAGAGTCGGGCTGCTTTCGAACCGGATCGGGTTAAGGAGATTGAAGCGGAGGTAAGGCATGACGTGATCGCCTTCCTTACCAACGTGGCCGAGCATGTGGGTGAGGATTCCAAATACATCCATATGGGACTTACATCTTCTGACATCCTGGATACCGGATTGGCTCTGCAGCTGCGCGATTCCTGTGACCTGATACTTAAACGCTTGCACAAATTAAAGACGGTACTGGCTGCCAGAGCCAGAGAACATAAACACACCCTGATGATGGGGCGCACCCATGGGGTACACGCTGAGCCTGTAACCTTTGGCCTGAAGATGGCGAGCTGGTATACCGAAATAGAACGCCATATCGAAAGAATACAACGGGCCCGCGAGGTAGTATCATACGGCAAGATATCCGGGGCTGTAGGGACCCTGGCCAATGTTGATCCGGCGGTGGAAAGATATGTCTGTGAACAGCTGGGATTGAAGCCCTGCCAAGTGTCCACCCAGATTGTTCAACGGGATAGGCATGCCGAATACCTGACGGCCCTGGCCCTGGTGGCTAGTTCTCTGGAGAAGATGGCCACCGAGATCAGGAACCTGCAACGGACCGAGATCAGGGAGGTGGAGGAACCTTTCCACTCAGGTCAAAAAGGCTCTTCAGCCATGCCGCACAAGCGCAATCCGATGATGAGTGAGCGGGTAACCGGGTTGTCTCGGATCATCCGCAGCAACGCCCTGGTTGGGATGGAAAACGTAGCCTTGTGGCATGAGCGCGACCTGACTCATTCCTCGGCCGAGAGGGTAGTCTTTCCAGACAGCTCTATCCTGCTCGATTATATCCTTGACAGGTTTACCGGGGTGATGGAGGGTCTGGTGGTCAATAGTGACAACATGAGATCAAACCTGGAAGCAACCATGGGAGTGGTGTTTTCCCAGCGGGTACTGCTGGCCTTGATTGACAAGGGATTCCTGCGTGAAGACGCTTACCGGGTAGTCCAGGAAGCCGCTATGGACTCCTGGCACCGCAGGATCTCCTTTAAGGCAATTCTCCAGGAAAATGAGCAGATAAGAGCAGTACTGTCAGAGAAGGAGTTGGAAAGTCTGTTTGATTACTCCTATCACCTGAAAAATGTAGACTACATTTTCGGCCGTTGTGGCCTTGATTAGGGGGCAGGACATGAAAAAAGAGCTAATTTATGAGGGTAAGGCCAAGAAGTTATACACCACCGATTCCCCGGAATTGGCAGTAGTTGAATACAAGGATGATGCTACCGCTTTTGACGGAACCAAGCGCGGGACCATATACAGCAAAGGGGTAGCCAACAACCGTATCTCCGCGATGATATTCAAGTACCTGGAAGAAGCGGGCATTGGCAATCATTTTGAAGAGCTCATCGATGACCGACACATGCTGGTCAAACGGGTGGAGATTGTTCCAATCGAGGTGGTGGTGCGCAACACGGTAGCCGGCAGCCTGTCCCGGCGTCTGGGATTGGCCGAAGGAACTCCCCTTCCCCGGCCGGTAGTGGAATTCTACTACAAGAACGATGAGCTGCACGACCCGATGGTCAATGATGATCATATCCGCGTATTGAACCTGGCCAGTCCCGAGGATATGGAGGTTATTGAGCGGACAGCCCTGCAGGTTAACCAGCTGCTGGTCCCGTTCTTCGCTCGGGCCGGGATTGACCTGATTGATTTCAAGCTCGAGTTTGGGCGGTACCAGGGCAAAATAATCCTGGCCGATGAGATATCCCCTGATACCTGTCGGTTATGGGACACTAAAACCGGGACTAAGCTGGACAAGGACCGCTTCCGTCGGGATCTAGGGGGAGAAGAGGAGGCTTACCAGGAGGTCCTGAAGCGGTTGGAAGGAGTGAGCTGAATGTTTTTGGGCAAGGTATTCGTTACCTTAAAAAAATCCGTGCTTGATCCTCAAGGAGATACGGTCAGAAAGAGCCTGCACACCATGGGGTACAGTCAGGTGGTAGATGTGCGGGTAGGAAAGTATATCGAAGTAAGACTGGACAGCCCAACCCGGGATGATGCCCGGCGGGAGTTGGACGAGATGTGTGCCAGGCTTCTGGCCAATCCGGTTATCGAGGAGTACCGTCTGGAAATCGTGGAGGATGATGGCCAATGAGGTTTGGGATAATAGTGTTTCCGGGTTCCAACTGCGATGCCGACTGCTACCACGTAATAGATCAGCTTCTGGAACAACCGGTATCGTACATCTGGCACAAGGAAATCAGTGTTAAGGGCTTTGATGCCCTGGTAATACCCGGGGGCTTTTCTTATGGGGACTACCTTAGAACCGGGGCTATTGCCCGTTTTTCTCCCATCATGCAGGAGGTTATGGAGTTTGCTGATAAAGGCGGGCTGGTCATAGGTATATGCAACGGCTTCCAGATACTTCTGGAATCAGGTCTTTTACCAGGAGCCATGCTGAGAAACGACAGCCTCCAGTTCAGGTGCGGTCCGGTTAACCTCAAGGTAAGGACCGACGAATCGGCTTTTACCCGGTGCTTTGACCGCGGCGAGGTGATAAGGCTGCCGATTGCTCACGGGGAGGGCAATTATTACTGTGATGAGGAGACCCTCAGTGAGTTGCTTGAGTTTGACCAGATTGCATTCACTTACTGCGATAAAGAGGGAGAGGAAAACCCCGAATCCAATCCTAACGGTTCGAGAGCCAACATTGCGGGAATCCTGAACCGCCGGCGCAATGTGCTGGGCATGATGCCGCACCCGGAGAGGTTTGCCGAAGAATTGCTGGGCGGACAGGATGGGGTGCGGGTGTTCACCTCCATGCTGCAGTCTTTTGAGGAGGGATGCAGATGACCGTCAAGAAACCATGGCAGGAGATGGGTTTGACTGACCAGGAGTACGAGCAGGTTCTGGCTATTTTGAGACGTGAACCCAACCGGGTGGAGCTGGGAATGTTTGCGGTCATGTGGTCCGAGCACTGCGGGTACAAGAGTTCCCGTCCCCTGCTTAGACAGTTCCCCACTGAAGGCCCCCAGGTTATTCAAGGACCGGGGGAAAACGCGGGGGTAGTGGATATCGGCGATGGGCAGGCTCTGGTATTTAAGATCGAGAGCCACAACCACCCTTCAGCGATTGAGCCATATCAGGGTGCAGCCACTGGAGTGGGGGGGATTGTCAGGGATATATTCACCATGGGAGCCCGGCCGATAGCCATGCTGAATTCACTCCGATTCGGGACCCTGGATGATGAGCGGACCAGGCACCTCTTTTCCGGTGTGGTTGCGGGAATTGGCGATTATGGTAACTGCCTGGGAATCCCCACCGTAGCCGGTGAGGTTTATTTCCATCCCAGCTACCGGGATAATCCGCTGGTTAATGCCATGTGCGTGGGACTGGTGAATATCAGTGATGTTGCCCGGGCGGTAGCCGGTGATGTAGGCAGGCCCTTGATGCTGGTGGGAGCAAGAACCGGTCGCGATGGTATCCATGGTGCTACCTTCGCCTCTGAGGAGCTGTCTGAAGAATCAGAAGCCAGGAGGCCTGCGGTTCAGGTCGGTGACCCTTTTATGGAGAAGCTGCTCCTGGAGGCCTGTCTGGAACTGATAAAAGAGGATCTGGTAGCCGGGATGCAGGACCTGGGAGCAGCGGGATTGACCAGCTCGGTGGCCGAATGCGCCAGCAAGGGCGGGCGCGGGGTGGAAATCGATGTGCTGAAAGTACCGCGGCGAGAGGTGGGCATGACCCCATACGAGGTGATGTTATCCGAATCCCAGGAAAGGATGCTGGTGGTTCCCCGGGAAGGAGCCGTTAACCGCATTCAGGAGATCTTTAAAAAGTGGGCGCTGGATGCCGCCATTATCGGCCATATTACTGACGATGGTCTCTTCCGGGTGATGGAGGAGGACCAGGTGGTCGGGGAGGTTCCGGTGAGGGCCTTGACTGATATGTGTCCCGTTTATCACCGGGAGAGCCGGGAGCCGGAGTATCTTGCCGAGGTCAGGAGTTATGACCTGAGTTCGGTTCCGGATATCGGAGATTACAACCGGATTCTACAGGGACTCCTGGGTCTTCATTCCCTGGCCAGTAAGGAATGGGTTTACCGGCAGTATGACCACCAGGTTATGACTAATACGGTTTTGGTGCCGGGAGATGCGGATGCGGCGGTACTGCGAGTTAAGGGAACCTCCAAAGGGGTAGCCGTTACCGTTGACTGCAACAGCCGTTTCTGTTACCTGGACCCCTACAAGGGAGGCATGATGGCAGTATGCGAGGGAGCCCGGAACCTGGCCTGCACCGGAGCCCGGCCCCTGGCAATAACCAACTGCCTGAACTTCGGAAATCCGGAGAAGCCCGGGGTTTACTGGCAGATGGACCAAGCCATTAAGGGAATGGCCGAGGCGGCCCGCGTGCTTAAGACCCCGGTGGTCAGCGGCAATGTCAGCCTGTACAACGAGACCAGAGGAGGAGAGGCAATTCTGCCCACCCCAGTGGTAGGCATGGTAGGACTGCTGCCTGATGTATCAAAGCGGGTAGACATGGCATTTAAGGATGAGGGTGATGTACTGGTTCTCCTGGGCGAGAACCGCGATGATATAGGAGGAAGCGAATACCTGTCCCTGATGCACGGGGTGGAGGCTGGTGCGGTACCGGAAATTGATCCCGTGCAGGAATCGAGACTGATTGAACTGCTGCTGGACCTGGCTGACAGGGGCTGGCTCAAGTCGTGTCATGATATATCAGAGGGCGGTCTGGCAGTATGCCTGGCGGAATCATGTATAAAGGGAGATCTGGGGGCCGCAGTAGATCTAACCAGTCTGTCAGGCCGGCTTGACGGTTTGCTCTTTGGAGAAGGGCCTTCCCGGGTGGTGGCTAGCGTAAGCCGGGCCAACTTGGAAATGGTACGGGAAAAGGCTATTGAGTGCGGGGTTCCCGTTACGGTTATCGGACACGTGGAGGGGAAAAATCTAAGATTAGTTCATGATGGTCGGGTGCTGATTGATCAGGATGTTAATTCATTAGCAGCTATTTGGCAGGGGGCGATAAGATGTGCCATGAGTTAGACAAACACTGGCGGGACGAATGCGGGGTTTTTGGAATCTACCTGCGGGATTCCTCCGCACCCAATGAGGCGGCTCGCGATACCTACTTCGGGCTGTATGCCTTGCAGCACCGGGGTCAGGAAAGCGCAGGGATTGCGGTCAGCAACGGGCGGGAGATAGTCCTGCACAAGGCGATGGGACTGGTCTCGGAGGTTTTCTCTCCCGAGGTGCTTCAAGGTTTGCCCGGGAATCTTGCTATCGGACATGTACGCTACTCCACCACGGGCTCCAGCCACTCGGTCAACGCGCAGCCTCTGGTTTTCCGCTATCTAAAGGGGATGATTGCTCTGGCACACAACGGCAACCTGGTTAATGCCAGCGAGCTGCGCCTTCGGCTGGCAAACTTCGGTTCCGTTTTCCAGACCACCACTGATACCGAGGTCATTGTGAACCTCCTGGCCCGGTATGGACAGGATAGCCTGGAAGATGCCCTGGCGAAAAGCATGATCGATATCAAGGGTGCGTACGCTCTGGTGATTATGACGGAAGACAAGCTGATCGGGGTGCGCGATCCCCTGGGAATAAGGCCGCTGTGCATGGGGAAAAGGGGCGACAGCTACCTCTTAGCCTCAGAGTCCTGCGCCTTTTATACGATCGGTGCTGAGTTCGTCCGGGATCTGGATCCCGGTGAGATTGTGGTGATTGACGAGCGGGGAGTTAAGTCCATAAATCCTTTAAGCCTCGAGCAGAAGGCCCACTGCATTTTTGAGTATGTCTACCTGGCAAGGCCGGACAGTGTGATGGACAGCATCAACGTGAACCGGTTTCGCAGGGCGATGGGTCGTCAACTGGCCCGGGAGA
>JBLNCH010000197.1:0-4281 GCA_050260485.1 Bacillota bacterium
CGTACGGGCGGAGCAAGGCCAAGGTATCCCTGAAAGCCATGGAGCGGCTGCAGGGGCGTACTTCAGGCAAACTGATACTGGTCACAGCCATTAATCCAACTGCCGCGGGTGAAGGCAAGACAACGGTCACCATCGGACTGGGTCAAGCCCTGAACCGTATCGGGAAAAAGGCGATCATTGCACTCCGGGAGCCAAGTCTGGGTCCCTGCTTTGGAGTAAAAGGTGGTGCTACCGGGGGAGGCTTTTCCCAGGTGGTGCCCATGGAAGACATTAACCTTCATTTTACCGGGGATATACATGCTGTCAGCACCGCTCACAATCTCCTGGCGGACCTGGTTGATAACAGCTACTATTTTGATAATCCTCGGGGAATTTCCCCTACCCGGATTACCTGGCCCCGGGTTGTGGATCTGAATGACCGCTTCCTGCGAAAAATTGTGATCGGTTTAGGGGGTAAGGCCCATGGCATCCCCCTGGAAACCGGATACGATATCTCCGTGGCTTCCGAGGTTATGGCCTGTCTTTGCCTGAGCCGCGATCTAATGGACTTGAAAAGCCGGCTGAGCCGCATCATTGTGGCCTACACCGATAACGGAGAGCCGATAACTGCACAGGATATGCAGGCAGTAGGTTCCATGGCGGTTTTGCTGAAAGATGCTATCAAACCCAACCTGGTACAGACCCTGGAAAACACCCCGGCCTTTGTTCACGGGGGACCATTTGCCAATATTGCGCATGGCTGCTCGAGCTTGATAGCCACCGAGATGGGTCTTAAGCTGGGGGATTACCTGGTAACCGAAGCCGGGTTCGGTGCGGACCTGGGAGCCGAAAAATTCCTGGACCTTAAGTGCCGTCTGTTGGGGCGGGGACCGGATGCGGTGGTGATAGTGGCCTCGATCCGGGCCTTGAAGCTCCATGGCGGTGCGGAGAAAAGCCATCTGACTGTTCCCAATGAAAGAGCGGTAGCGAAAGGGCTGGCCAATCTGCAAAAGCATATAGAGAACCTGCGTAAGTTCGGTCTATCAGCAGTAGTAGCATTAAACAGGTTCCCGACGGATACGGAGGAGGAGATCGAGGTGGTCCGCAGCTTCTGCCAGGGGATGGCAACCAGGTTTGCCGTTTCCCATGTCTGGGAAGCAGGAGGCGAAGGTGGCATCGATCTGGCGAAGCAGGTCATTGAAGCGGCTGAAAAACCCTCGAATTTTAGTTACCTTTATGAGTTAAACCGGCCCCTCACAGAGAAGATTGAGACCATTGCCCACGAGATTTATGGCGCGGGAAGAGTGGACTATCTGGCACCGGCCATTAAATCGCTGGAGAGCTTGGAGCAGTTAGGTTTCGGGGATCTGCCCATCTGTGTGGCCAAGACCCAGTACTCGCTCACTGATGACCCTTCGGTCCTGGGGCGTCCTGAGGGTTTTACCGTTACCGTTCGCGATGTCCGGATTTCGGCCGGTGCCCAGTTCGTAGTTCCGCTGATGGGTAACATAGTCACCATGCCCGGCCTGTCACGTAACCCAGCCGCCCACCGTATCGATATCGACGCCACGGGCCGTATCACCGGTCTGTTCTAAATACCTGGATTCTGAAAAAATGCCCTGACAGCATGGTGAAAATTGTTTGAAAATCGTACAGCATAAATACAGGATTGGCCATAATCATAAACACTGTAACTTAGTGTATGTGGATGACAGGACCCGGTATTTGAGGATCATATCAATGCCGGGTTTTTAATGTGGAGGGGCGTGTTAATCACTCTATCAAGGTATTCTAATAAAGGGTATTATATTTAATAGTAGAATACTCCATAAGGGGAGATTTGGTTTATATTCATCCAACATGCATGCGGTGTGCGGGAGACCACATGGAGCTTCACAAGCGTTACCGGGTAGTTCAGGAAAACAGACCGGCATTAGTGCGTCAGCGGGTAACCGGACAGAAAATGGTTATTACAGGTAACACTTCTGAAGCCGACATCGTTTTTCAAAGTATCGGGTCAAGGAGGAAATAATAATGAAGAGAGTTGACTCCATCCTCAAAGATCCGGTTTATGTGGAGTACATAAACCATAACATGATGGCAGCCAAGGATGATTCCTTCTGTAAACATGATCTGGCACATAGTGTGGACGTTGCCCGGATTGCTTATATCCTGATTCTGGAACACCATGACTTGAACTATTTTATAAAAGATGCCGGTCTCTCCGGCAGGGAAGCTGCCAAGGAGGTTATATACGCGACGGGACTGCTTCACGACATAGGTAAATGGAAGGAGTATGAGGAGGGAGTCGACCACGCGGCCTATGGGGCGCGCCTGGCCCGTGATATATTAACCCGGGCCGGGTTTGAGGAGCACGAGATCAAGATCATCACCCGTGCTATTTACGAACACCGTAACATCAGCCGCGATATGAGCTTCCTGGGGGAGAGAATGCACCGGGCAGATAACCTTTCCCGGGCCTGCTCTCAATGTGAGGCTAAGGGGGATTGCTGCAAATACCAGAACAAGGAGACCGGGTTATTCCTGCTTTATTGACCGGGATAGCCTTGCGAGGGTCGGGTGCTGGACCTGGCAGAGCGATCCGGGCCGGCTGATATTATACTTATTAATCTGTCATGGTTAAGGCCGGGTTTGCCGGGAGCAGTATGTGAACCGGGAAATCCCTGGTCTGATTCGCCGGGCAAGCAAGGCTTGCCGGGAATTTATCAATGAATTAACTGGTTGGGAGCATTATGGACGGATATAGAATTATAACAATTCATGACACCCGTGAGGCTGAGAGATATTTAAGGGAGATAGGAGCAGAGGAATTGGGAATCAAGTTAATGGTTCCCAAAGCCGTTTTTAGAGCAATAAAGATCAAGGCAATACCCGCCCGGGCCGCCGGCATCATCAAACAGGAGATGCTGGCTAAAGGCGGTGAGGCGGCTGTAAACCGCCGAACCATAACCGGTGAGGGTGAAACCGACGTGCTGTTGCTGGGGACCCTTCGCCAGTACCAGCTCCTGATAGATAAGCTCAAATTACAGCCTTTTGGCTTAAAAAAGCTGGCGTCCGAGCTGGAACAGGTATTGCAGGGGCTGGAGTCCACCCCCCGGGTGACACTCAGCCTGGCCGGAGGCCGCGAGTTGGTACTGGGCGAGAAAACCCTGATCATGGGGATACTGAATGTGACCCCTGATTCCTTCTATGATGGAGGACGTTACTGCGAAGTGGAGGCTGCCGTTAAGAGAGCCCGGGAGATGGTGGAGGAAGGGGCGGACCTAATCGACCTCGGAGGTTATTCCACCCGGCCGGGAGCCTCTCCGGTTTCTCCGGAGGAGGAGATAAGCCGGGTGATTCCGGTTTTGAAGCGGCTGAAGCAAGAATTGCCGCAGATACCGGTATCGGTCGATACATTTGTGGCCGAAACCGCCCAGGCAGTACTGGAAGCAGGAGCGGATATTATTAACGACCCGGGAGGCCTCAGGGCTGATCCGGGAATGGCTTCTGTGGTCGCGGAGTTCGACTGCCCGGTGGTTATTATGCACAACCGTTTAGGCGGAGGCTACCGGGACCTTGTTGCCGAGGTGATCGCTGATCTCAGTGACGCCATTAAACTGGCGACTGAGCAGGGCATAGCCAGGGAACAGATAATAGTTGATCCAGGAATCGGCTTTGGCAAGACCGGGGAAGAGAACCTGGTTCTGATCCGGAACCTGGGTGAGCTAAAATCCCTGGGACGGCCTATTCTTTTGGGGGTTTCCAATAAATCGTTCATCGGCCGGGTTACCGGGGATCCAACCGGTGAACGCCTGATCGGTTCTCTGGCCGCAGCGATGGCAGGGGTTATGAACGGTGCCGGGATGGTGCGGGTCCACAATGTCAGGGAGACCCGCAAGGCTCTGATGGTTGTGGATGCGATAATGGAGGCGTAACATGGATGAGGTGCTGCTGAAAGGTCTGAGATTTAAAGGCCGGCATGGAGTTACTCCCGAGGAGAGAACCAACCCTCAGGCTATAGAGGTCGATCTTGCTCTGGGCCTGGATCTGAAACCGGCGGGTATGACCGATTCCCTAGGTAAAACTGTTGATTACTCCCTGGTCTACCAGGAGGTGCGGCGTATTGTTGAGGAAGAGAGTTACAACCTCCTGGAAGCCTTGGCGGAAAGAATCGCCGGCCGGGTACTGACATTTAACCGGGTGCTACGGGTCAATATTACTGTAAAGAAGCTACATCCCCCCATTCCCGGGCGGTACGAATACTTTGCCGTCAGCCTGGAAAGGGAGCGAGCTCAGCAT
>JBLNCH010000198.1:0-6251 GCA_050260485.1 Bacillota bacterium
CCGCCTGGCATGAGACCACTTCCCCGCCCTCAACCTTGATGCAGTGTCCTTCACCACCAGCATTGCTGTACATCTCAACCTTGGATACCGCGGCGATACTGGAAAGTGCCTCTCCACGAAACCCCATACTTCCCAGGGTCCACAGGTCAGCCGCCGATTCCAGTTTGCTGGTAGCGTGGCGGGCAAAAGCCAGGACCAGGTCGCTCTCTTCAATGCCCATTCCATTGTCAGATACCCGGATGTAGTCGATCCCCCCGCCCCTGATCTCGATGTCGAGGCGGTTGCTGCCGGCATCTATCCCGTTTTCCAGGAGTTCTTTAACCACTGAAGCCGGCCGTTCCACCACTTCGCCCGCCGCAATCATGTCTATCAGATTCTTATCCAGAAGCTTAATCTTTCTCAAGGCTGTTCTCCTGACCCTTTACGCAGTCATAACGCAGAAAGCGGTCGTTCACCTTGTCCTGGAGGTGGATCGAATCATGACGGTCATACCTCTTCTTAAGAGCCTCATACAGCTCGATGGCAGACTGAATACAGTCCGGGCAGGCCTGATGGGGTATGCTTACACAGTAAACCCGGTTGGCATAGCCCCCATGAAACCTGGCATGAGAGTCTATCGCCAGATAGCCGGGGCAATCATGACACAGGCGCAGGGTTTCCACCTGCTGTTCATGTATGCCGTCGGTGTCATAGTATATCTGCTTATGCCGCTGGTAAAATTTCTCTTTGGTGTTCCGGGCCGATTCAATCAGCCGCCGGCGGTTTTGCCAGGTTTTCTGGAGGGTTTCAACAGTGCCTTTGATTGAATCCATGCCCATCCTGCTCTCCCGGGTCAATTCCGGGTCATAATCCGGTTCATGTAGGTACCCGTAGTCGATTCCAGCCATGGCCATGATTATTCCCATGTTTATATAGGGCAGAGCGGTTTCGACCGAATATCCTCCTTCGAGGACTGCGATATCCGGTGCCAGCCGTTGATTGAGCTCCGCATAACCTCGAGCGGAAAACCTCATATTTGCCAGGGGATCTGTGTAATGGTTGTCCTGTCCCGCAGAGTTGACGATCAGGTCCGGCTTGAATTCCTTCAGGATGGGTAGGACCAGACTGTCCAGGACATGCAGAATTCCCTTGTCACCGGTCCCCGGGGGCAACGGGATATTGAGCGTGTACCCCTGGGCCAGAGGACCGCCGATCTCGTCGGTAAACCCGGTACCGGGATAGAGGGTGCGCCCATCCTGGTGGAAGGAGATAAACAGGATATCAGGATCATGCCAGAATATTTCCTGGGTCCCGTCCCCGTGGTGAACATCGGTATCGACAATGGCGATTCGTTTGACCTGGTAGTGATGTCGCAGGTAGTCGATCATGATGGCTTCGTTGTTGATGTTGCAGAAGCCCCGGTATCCATGCGCGACTCGCATCGCGTGATGTCCCGGAGGCCTGACCAGGGCAAAACCGTTCCTGATCTCTCCCCGCATCAATGCATCTGCTATAGTCAAAGCCCCCCCGCAGGATATGCGGTGGGCGTCGGTTGCTTGATCCCCCACAGTGGGTACACAGAAATGGGTGCGGGCGATATCCCGGTTCGTGGCCATCTGCGGCTGGTATTCCTTGATTTGAGGAAGGTCCATGATCCCTTCTTCAAAGATCTGGTCCCGCGTATAAAGCAGCCGTTCTTCCCTCTCGGGATGAGTGGGGGAAATGGCCCAGTCAAATGCAGGGAAGAATACTAAGCCGGTTGGTTTCACACCTTCACCCCCTTAAATCCGCGGATAACACCCGGTGATATGGTTATCCCTACATCAAAAATGCGCCCCGATGTGGACCAGCCCCGGACCACGTTGAACTGTTCCTCCAGTATGAACTCGCGCTCCGCGAAGTACTCGCTCAATCCTTTTTCCTCAGCCAGGGCCTGCAGTTCCCTTTCCGCGAGTTCCTTAATGTCCCGCATCTGAATCCGCGCAGAATTGCCAAGTTTCTTCAATTCGCCTTCCGTGCTGTAGGTGCCGTTCTGGGTATCGGCATGCAGGGTGATCTGCAGGGTTGGGCGGGCAACGACCGCCCCTAGGGCGTTACCCACGGTCGAGAGCCGGTTGACAAATCCCTGGCAGCCCATACGGTCTGCCAGCAGCGGGATCACTGCCGGTGAGGCAGCTCCGATACCGATTACCCGCTCCAGCTTTACCCGACGCCGGTTGACTATTTCCCAGACCTTATAAGCCGGTTCCTGTTCCCAGCTTAACATCATTTCCTGTATGTTCTGCAAGAGCAGATCGACAAACGACTGTACTACCCTTTCCGCCAGGCTGGTGACGGCCTTCTGGTCACCACCGCATAGACGTGCCAGGGCCTGGTAGGAAAGGCTTACATTGCCCAGTTGGCCCCCACCCAGAAGGTTAAACGCATCGGTGGGAGTGGGTACAGGACCGCCTAAACAGGCGGCATTACCCTGCCGGTCAGGCCCGATTCTGAGCCTATCCTCCTCTAAGCGCACGGCACTGTCGCCACCCAGGGCTACCGACCGCACGGCCAGAGCCTTGACATGGGTGTAACGATCACCGATCTTTGCTCCTTTGGAAGCATGCAGGGGTTTCCCCTGCAGGATAAACGCCAGGTCGGTCGTGGTTCCGCCAATATCTACCACCACCGAGGTCATATTATCCGTAGTCAGTGCATAGGCTCCCATGGTACTGGCTGCCGGTCCGGAAAACACCGTTTGACACGGCCCTAGGCGTGATGCTTCCAGACTCATGGTACCACCGTCCGCTTTCATAACCTCTACCGGAACGGTGATGTTTCGGGCCTTCAGAACGCCCTGGATCTCGTCGGCAAACTGCGACCACTGATCCCGGGTGGTAAGGGTATAGTAGGTGGTAACCGCGCGTCGTGGGAAGTTAAGCTCCCCGGAAACCTGGTGACCCATCAGGATATCCATTTCAGGGAATTCATTTTTCAGGATCGAGGCCACCTTTACTTCCTGCGCGGGATTCCGCTGACAGAACTTGCCTACCACTGCGACTTTCCGTATTCCCTGTTTATTAATCGATGCTCCAATTTCCCGGACCTCTCCGGGGTTAACCGGTGCAATCTCCCGCCCCCGGAAATCGATTCCTCCCTGACATATGTAATAATCATCCATGAGCTGCATATCATGGGGGTTTAGTCCGGGGCCAGGAATTATGACCAAAGCCGCCTTTTCCAGCTGGCCGGTAGCCAGGAGATTGGTTACCAGGGTAGTGCTTAAAACGATTCTTTCAACACCCTTTCCATCCCCGCCCGGTAAAAGACCATCAAGTACGGCTTCTATCGATTCCCGTAACCGCCCGGTATTGGTGGGACTTTTCCCCCAACGGGTTACTTCCCCATCCCGGAACACTACCCCATCAGTAAAAGTGCCCCCTACATCAATTCCAACCAGCATACAAGTCACCTCCTGGCTCTTGCCCGCTGTCTATCCGGCAGGTTAAGCTTCTGCTTCCATTCATGGATCAGGTTTAGCGCCTCCAGCGGGGTCAGTCGATTAATATCTACCGAGTTTATTTCATCGATAACCAGGTCTTCCTCATCCCCGAAGAGTGAGAGTTGAAACGGTACTGATTGCGGACTCTTTACCTCCAGGGTATCCAGGATCTCTTCAGCCCGCCTGGTGACTACAGGAGGCAGCCCTGCCAGTTTGGCAACATGAATCCCATAACTCTTATCCGCTTTTCCGGGCAGGACCTTGCGCAGGAATATTACGTCATCACCACTCTCTTTAACCGAGACACAGAGATTAAAAACCGGTGGATATTTATCGGCCAGATCCGTCAATTCATGATAATGGGTAGCAAAGAGAACCCGAATACCGTCTATACTGGCCAGGTGCTCGGCGAGAGCCCGGGCAATGCTCATCCCGTCATAGGTGCTGGTACCCCGGCCTACCTCATCCAGGATAACCAGACTGCGGGAGGTGGCATTCCCCAAAATATTGGCCACCTCAATCATCTCCACCATGAATGTGCTCTTTCCGGTACTGAGGTCATCACTGGCTCCCACCCGGGTGAATATGTGATCCACCAACCCGATCTCGGCTTCTTCCGCCGGCACAAAACTGCCCATCTGAGCCATTATAACAATCAATGCCACCTGGCGCAGGAAGGTGCTCTTTCCCCCCATATTGGGCCCGGTGACAATCCCTATCCGGGATTTCGCCGGATCGAGGTCAATATCGTTAGGGACAAATCTGGCTCCGCCCAAAAACTGCTCTACAACCGGGTGTCTCCCCCCGCGGATGCGAATAGGTCCGTGGTGGTTTATACGGGGACGGTGATAACGGTTTTCAAAAGCCACCTGCGCTAATGAGGCCAATGCATCTATCTCGGCAATCTGCTGGGACAGTATCTGGATATCCTCAATGTCAGCCTGCAGGGCCTGTCTTATCCCGCTGAACAGATCCTGCTCCAGGGCAATTAAGCGGTCTTTGGCCCCCAAAACCTCATTTTCGTATTTCTTCAATTCTTCCGTTATGTAACGCTCGGCGTTGACCAGGGTTTGCTTCCGAACATAATCAGAGGGAACCTGGCTCAGATAGGCTTTGGTCACCTCCAGGTAATAGCCGAATACCCGGTTGTAGCCTATCTTAAGGGATTTTATCCCGGTGCGTTCCTTCTCGGCCTGCTCATAGTCAAGCAGCCACTTTTCACCCTTAAAGGCTATCTGGCGCAGTTCATCAACCTGCTGGTTGTAGCCGCTCCTGATTATGCCGCCATCGCGCAGATTGACCGGAGCTGTCTCGTCAATGGCATTCCCGATCAACTCTCGGGCAGACTGCAGCTCATTCAGATTGAACAGCCTGCATAACAGGGGACTTTGATTTTCGGTCCCCATCCTTTTCAGGCCGGGAATCTCTTCCAGGGACACTTTCAATGCCAGAAGCTCCCGAGGGTTGACGACCCCTGCTCCGATCTTGCCGGCAATTCTCTCCATGTCACGTAATCGCTGCAGGACGGACTGCAGATCCTCGCGGTATCCGCGCTTGAGTAACAACTCCTCGACGGCCTCCAGCCGCTCGTTGATCAGCTCCGAGTCGAGCAACGGCTGCTCCAACCAGGCGCGTAGTTTTCTGCGGCCCATGGCCGTGCAGGTGCGATCCAGTATCGCCAGCAGGGTGCCGTCTGATTTGCCATCCCGCAGGTTATTGGTCAGTTCAAGATTGCGTCGGCTGGTCTTGTCCAGGCCGAGATAATCAGAAATCCGGTAGATATTGATACGCCGCAGCTGGTTCATAGCCACCTTCTGGGTCTCTTCAACGAATCCCAGCAAGGCACCAGCAGCCGACGATGCTTCAGGTTTCTCCTTCAGCTGCTGCATGATCTCACTGCGTTGGCCAAAATACTTTTCCAGGCGGGGATATGCCCGTTCGAGGGTGAAATGCATAGGGTCAATCTCGGTAACCATGGTCCCGGGGAGTTCATCCCCCAAAATGCCCTGTACCTCCTGGCTGCTCCACATGGGTACCAGGCACTCAGCTGGTTTAATCCTGGCCATCTCATCCAGTACACCTGCACTCACCCTGGCACCGGTCAACTGGCAGGCTCCAAAATCTCCCGTCAGGAGGTCCAGGTAAGCCAGCCCGGCTGATTCCGCGTTTACGACGAGTGCGGCCAGGAAATTGTTATCCTCAGTAAGCCAGGAATCATCCAGTGCGGTTCCCGGGGTGATCACCCTGGTTACCTCCCGCTGAACGATACCCTTGGCCTGTCGGGGGTCTTCCACCTGATCACAGATAGCCACCCGGTACCCGCGATCCAATAGTCGCTTTATGTAGTTGTTGGCCGCGTGGTATGGGACACCACACATGGGAATCTTGCGCTGACCACCCTCCCGGGCAGTCAGCACGATATCCAGTTCACGGGAGGCGGTCTCCGCATCCTCAAAAAACATCTCGTAAAAATCTCCAAGCCGGAAAAAGAGTATGCAGTCGGCATACTCTTTTTTTATGCTCCGGTATTGTTCTATCATCGGGGTAAATCCACTCATCTTGATGCCTCCATGTCAGGCAGAAATCATGCTTCGTTGGCACTCACCTGTCGGCCACCTGTTAGCAGCAGGATCCACCGCAGGTATCACAGCCTCCACCACACCCCGGATTACCGTGAATTGCCTGATCAAGGGCGAAGTAAACTCCATTCATAAGATTGTTGAATTTCTCCTGGGCATCAAACAGTCCTTTGATTAGAGGATTGTTGTACATGGCTTCCTCCAGTTCATGG
>JBLNCH010000199.1:0-3199 GCA_050260485.1 Bacillota bacterium
GTAGCCAGTCCCACCCGGTAAGACGGACCACGTAGAACGCAAAAGTAGCCCCAGCCAGGGCTCCTGCCCAGGAAAGAAAGAAACCTTCCCAAAACCCGAATATCAGCCCGGCGGCACCCGCCAGAATGACGTAAGGAAAAACCGGCAGCGCTGCCTGGATAAAAAACAGGATAAATGCCACCAGAGGCGCAAGTATACCGAAGCTCTTAATGTAATCGACCGCTGCATGAATACTGGTAAAATCCACTATTAGGCCATCCTCGCCAGAATATTGCCCAACCACTGCAGGGTGATTTCCTCCCGCAACGACTGGTGCCCGGAAAACCGGTGATCAGCCCCTGGTACAATATGTACCTCTACTGCCCCCACAGCCTGCTCTCCTAAAAATCTGGCGTTTTTCGGATCAACTTCAGTATCGTTTTCCCCGTGTACCACCAAGAGCGGTCGTTCTCCTATAGATTGCAGGTATTCCGAAAAGTCGTGTTGCAGCAGATCCTTAGCAAAACCAGGCCCCAGGGTAAATGTTCCCTTGTCATCCTCAATTTCGAGAGGTCTAGTAGGTAAGACCAGTTCATGCGGCCTGACATTAAAAAATGTCTCTGTCAGAAATACTGGTGCTGACCAGAGTATCAGAGCTTTAACGCGCGGCTCGCGAGCGGTCGCCACTAGAGCTGTGCTACCGCCGAAACTTCTCCCTAACACGATCAACGGGCTCTTCTCACGACCCAGCGCGTGCTCAATCACCGTTTGCAGGTCCTGTGCCTGACGTGACAGAGTCATCTCCGAGAAGCTGCCTTCACTCTCTCCGCTGCCGGCGAAATCAAAAGCCAGAACACTGCCTCCCAGGTCGGTCACCTTTTTGGCAAAAATCTCAATTCGCCCCGAGTTTTCTTTGGCGCCACGGAAACCATGGGCTACCACCAGTTGAAAACGAGGTTGCCCGGTGGGGAGAAACAGCAAGCAGGCCAGCCTGCGCCCCTCGCGATTAGGGATATAGTATTTGTCGTAGAACATTGGATCCTCCTACATGGGTTTTCTGGGTTTCATCTGATTGTCCGACTCATATCTGACCCGGTGACTACAGATATCGCACACATAAACCATCTTGCCTCGTTCGTCCTCTTCCGCTTCCTCAAACCTCCGATAATCCTTATGATCTCGGGGAACCTCAGCCTTCTTGCCACATAACGCACACCTCGCAACAACCACACCTACTCCCCCTAGTTCATATTTTTATAGATTAGACAGTCGCGGTTTGTCTAACCATACCAAGGCGGCCCCCCAAGAACACCAGCTACCGGAATCATTTACATGTGGTGAATGAGAACCGCACCTTGATAACCACTTTACTCATGTATGGCGATGCAGGTAAAGCAATTACACCATGATCACAGGCAATTACTTGGCATTCTCCTCAGAGCATCAGACCCCAGCCAACGTTTACCCGCCTGGAAACAGTCAATACGAGGCGGGCAGTTCACCCTTGACACATTACTAAGTAGATTTCATTAATCAGCATTTGAAAGAGGAGCAGAATCCTGTGATGTATTTTCTATAACCTTCTTTATATATAAGACTTGAGCATAATTGAAGATTGCGGATACCTCACCATCAGCATCATAAAGATTGGTGGTTGTCTGACCTCCAAGAAATACTGTGGTATCCTCACCCAGTTCCAACCCTCTCATATAACCTTGCAGCGTCGTCCCGTCTCTGAACACGATATTGACTTTGATTAGTGGAGGCGGATCTTGGTTGTCTCCGATCTGTGGCAGCTTCCAGTTCGTGCATCCACCCAAAACCAAGCTGATCAAGATTACCCCTGTAATTATTAATGTCAGCCTTTTTTTCAAACTTACCTCCTGAAATGGCTTCTTCCGGTTGGATGATTGATTCGCCGTGATTTTTCGCGCCGGCGGGGTTCACCCCATTCCCGCAAACGCCGGTTGACCAGGTAATGTACACTGTCTCTGCTGAAATCTCCATTGGGCTCCAATTCACCAGCCTTGATACCCATAAGAATTTCGATTCCCTGATCTACGTTATCGATAGCCCAGATATGAAACTGTCCCTCTCGTACCTTATCTATAATCTCCTCATCCAGCATCAGGTTCTCGATATTCCGGCGGGGGATTATCACTCCCTGCTCGCCAGTCAGGCCTTTAGCCATACAAACCCGAAAAAATCCTAATATTTTTTGATTCACCCCACCAATTGGCTGTATTTCCCCGTTCTGGTTGACGGACCCGGTCACCGCTATACCCTGCTTGATCGGCACCCCGGCCAGGCTGGATATTATGGCATATAATTCTGCACTTGACGCACTGTCCCCTTCTATTCCCTCATAAGTCTGTTCAAAAGTGACACTGGCTGATAACGATAGCGGTTTATCCTGCGCATACTGGCCACCCAGGTAACCCCCAAGGGTCAAAACCCCTTTGGTGTGAATGTTTCCGCTCATGCGCACCTCTCGTTCAATGTTTACAACCCCTTTTTCACCCATAAAGGTCTTGGCAGTAATCCGTGAAGGTTTGCCGAATATGTGATCACCTATGGAATAAACCGCCAGTCCGTTGATCTCCCCTACCCGTTCCCCGGTAACCTCAATAAGAATAGTACCGTCCTCTATTGCTTTCATGATCTTGTCTTCCAGCATGTTGGAGCGATAGACCTTCTCTTTAATAGCCCGCTCCACATCCTCGGCTTCAACCAGTTGGTGATTGTTGTACTGGGCCCAGGTAGCGGCTTCCAGGATTATGTCACGTACGCGGTTGAAGGCTATGCTCAGTTTTCGCTGGTCGTCAGCCAACCAGGTACCGTAGTCGATAATCCTGGCTACCGCCTCTTTCGTAAAGTGAGGCAGGTTCTCCTTGCGGCAGGTGGTGCTGATGAATGAACAGTACTGCATTATATGTTCAGTTTTCCTGGTAATCTCGGTATCAAATTCCACCTTGACTTTAAAGAGCTCGCCGAAATCTTCATCATGGGTCTGCAGCAGGTAATAAATAAACGGCTCGCCGATGATGATAACCTTTAAATCAATAGGGATCGGATCGGGCTGCAGGGTCTCGGCACCTCCGAGGCTCAGGGACTTGTATAAGCTCTCAATAGCCGCCTCCCGGTTTTTGAGTACCCGTTTTAAGGTGTCCCAGACCATGTAATTCCTGATAAGATCAATAAAATTCAGGATCAGGTAGCC
>JBLNCH010000200.1:0-6224 GCA_050260485.1 Bacillota bacterium
CGACCCCCGATTACCTGGAACTTGAATCCAACAACTTTCAACTTCGGAAATGTAACCAGCACTCGCTCCTGTTGGGAACCGCAGAACGGGCAGATGTCATCGTTGACTTTTCCGGATATGCTGGAAAGACCCTGATCCTTTACAATGATGCACCCGCGGCATTCCCGGCGGCCGATCCGCGCTATGATTATTATACGGGCAACCCGGATCTGACTGCCGAGGGTGGTGCACCATCCACGCAGCCCGGTTACGGTCCCAATATCCGCACTATTATGCAGATCAGAGTGGCCGCTTCTACTCCTGCTCCTGTATACGACATCCCTGCGTTACGTAACGGGATTGCATCCACCACAGTATTTAATGCCAACCTTCATTTTGGTGACGGCACTACTCTTCTTCGCAATCGATCCCGCAAATATTTTTGGCCAGCCTTTTCAGATGCTCCAAATTGGCATCCCTCAACAGCATCACACGTTGAGCCTGCGGTGAACCGGCTCCATGCATGGATTCCACCAGGGATGTACCGCCGGTAACGTTCTCCACCAGGCGGCCCATTTTGATTCTGTCCATTGCCGGGACATTGGCGTTCCCCAGCAAATACTTCTTAACAATGGGGCCGGTTACAGGATCCGCCAGGTCTTTCTCCGAAGGCAGAGTGGCAATGAAGCCTCCTGTAATATCGTGGGCCAGACGACAGATTTCATAGTGGTAACGGGTTATATTCTGCTTGGTTATGTTGGCATAGGTGGTATGAGGGTAATAGTTGCCCGCCGGCAACGCATGCGATTCATATCCGGCCGCCAGGGAACTGGCATGCATGGTCTCATTCATCAGCACCATTTCAATGATTTTATCCTTGATGTGACTGGCCTTCGGAACTCCGTTGTATTCGGCCATTACAGCGGTAGCGCCGATCAGGACATCAATAACACCTGCCTTGCAGGCTCCATAGTTCTGGCGGTGGTAGGTGGCAAAACGCTCCACCAGCATGCCGACAAATTCGGTTTCCCCCAACATGAAAACCCGTTCCCAGGGCACGAAAACATCATTAAACACCACCAGGGCTTCACCGCCCACAACACCGTAAGTGGGATTGCCTTGATCCAGTATCCCCAGTTTGCGTTCGTCATTGGTCTGCCTGCCGAATATCAGCATAACCCCGGGAGTGTCCAGGGGAAGCGCAAAGGATACCGCATAGTCTTTATCTTCCGGTTTCATGGCTATGGTGGGCATAACCAGTATTTCATGAGAATTGGCTGCTCCGGTCTGGTGTGCTTTAGCACCCCGGACGATGATTCCATCTTCTTTGGTTTCGACCACATGAACAAAAAGATCAGGATCCGGCTGCTTATGAGGGGGAAGGCTGCGATCCCCTTTGGGATCAGTCATTCCGCCAACAACCATCAGGTCGTTCTGCTGTATGTATTTAATATACTCACACGCCCGGGAGTGGTAATTGGTACCGTATTTTTTGTCAATCTCATAGGTAACACTGTAAACAGCATTCATAGCGTCCCAGCCAACACAGCGCTGGAAACAGGTGCCGGTTTTTTGCCCGATGGCTCTGAGTAATTTGGCTTTTTTAACCATGTCGTCCCTGGATTGCTGGATATGGGTAAAACGGTTGATTTTTTCCCCGGTAAAATTCGAGGTTGCTACTGCCAAATCCATGAATTCAGGATCAAACGCTATATCATAGGTTAACGCAGCAGTATTGATGTGCGGTCTGATATAAGGATTGTCAACGATATTATCAATTTTTTCACCCATGAAGTATAGCTCGGTTTTTAACTGTTTTAAGCTCTCGATATACTCCTGCCCAGTCTTCACAAAAAATCATCTCCCTCATCCTCTATGACATTTCTTTGGTTTCCATACTATCATATTGTCATAGCAAATGAGAGCAAACAAGGGGGCGGTTCTCGTGCTGGTGCCCGTTCCCGAAATTCTAATTACTGGACCCAAAAGGTATTCGCCGGTTCCATAATAGGGCGGAGGATAATCCGGAATCGCGGGAATCAGGAGAACAGCATCTGCACCCGGTTCGCGCGATGAACCTGAACTCCGTCAACGCCGGGCTTTCAAACGCCTGATGGCTGATGCAAGCTCCTGGGCAAGCGTTTCAATGTCCTCTTCCGTATTCATCACTGAAAAGCTTATCCTTATGCTGCCTTCCGCCTCCCGCTTCGGTAGACGGATTGCCTTTAAAACATGACTCTGGTCGGCCTTGCGGGAATGGCAGGCCGATCCTGTTGAAACATAAATCTTCTGCGATTCAAGAAAGTGAACCAGGACCTCTCCCCAGGTCCCGGGAAACGACAGGTTAATAATGTGTGGTGCCCCTTCGTCGATCGGTGGACCGTTCAGCCGAAACTCAATTTTCTGTTCCTGAAGTCTTTTAATTAACAACGATTTAAATCCGTTCATTAATTTGGAATGTTCACTCATGCCCGATACTGCACGATCAGCCGCCATGCCAAATCCTACAATGCCGGAAACATTTTCGGTACCGGAGCGATACTTTCTCTCCTGCCCGCCACCCGAGATCTGCCCCTTGAGGGCGATCCTGCTGTTGATGTACAGAACCCCTACTCCTTTGGGGCCATGTAGCTTGTGTGCACTAAGAGAAACCAAATCAAGCCCTATTTTCACCGGGTTTAACGGGATCTTTCCGAAGGCTTGAACACAGTCACTATGAAATACCAGACGCGGATTCACCTTCTTGGCCGCCCTTACCAGTTCGGCCATAGGTTCCACGGTACCGATCTCGTTATTCACCATCATGATCGTAACCAGGATGGTATCTTCGTTTACCAGAGAACTCAACGCATCTGGAGTCACCCGGCCGCAAGCATCTACCGGACAATACAATACCTCGTATCCCTGCTGCTCCAGGCGTTTCAATGTTTCTAAAACCGAGGGGTGTTCAATTTCTGAACTAATAATCCGCTTGCCATTACGGCGGTTCGCTTCCACCGAGCCCAATAATGCCAGGTTGTTAGCCTCGGTTCCCCCGGAGGTGAACACGATCTCTTCCGGTCTTACCTCCATCGCCTTGCTTATCTGCATGCGCGCTTCGGTCACCAGGATTTCCGCTTCTATCCCTTTGCGGTGAAGCGACGAAGGGTTGCCATACTGCTGAACCGCTATCTCTCTCATCCGGTCAGCGATATCCTCAAAAACAGGAGTAGTTGCGCTGTTATCCAGATAGATTTCCCGATTATTAACCAA
Source organism: Bacillota bacterium (assembly GCA_050260485.1). Lineage (GTDB taxonomy): Bacteria > Bacillota > Syntrophomonadia > Syntrophomonadales > DTU052 > DTU052. The sequence continues at coordinate 3,232 of JBLNCH010000200.1, forward strand.
ACCTGGTTCCCCCAATCCATATCCTGATCGACCGGCTATCTTGCACGGTTTTAAACTAATATAGATGAGAGAGCAAACCTGCACTCAATTCTATAACTCAACGATTTCCAGATTGTTAACAGCCTTATCCAGCAAGGGTTCCCAGTCGACCACCGCCTCAGCCTCCTGTACCCGGTTCAATTGAGGTTTTGTCACCGGGTGACGGGGTAAAAACAGTGAACAGCAATCGTCGTATGGCAGAATAGAAATGTTATAAGTACCTATGTTCTTTGCTCTCTCAGATATCTCAATTTTATCCATACCTGCCAGGGGTCTAAGTACGAGCATGCGAATTGCATCCCCGATTACCGTCATACTCTCCAGGGTCTGGCTGGCAACCTGACCCACGCTTTCCCCGGTAATTAAAGTCTGGATATGGCTGCGCCGGGCAATTCGTTCGGAAATCCTTAACATCAAACGTCTGAGAAGGGTAACCCTGAATCGTTCCGGGCACCGTTCTTTAATCGTTTCCTGAATTTCTGCCATGTTTACAATTGACAGATTCAGCCCCTGATTAAATTCCGATAGTACCTTGGCCAGGTCGATTACTTTTAGACGTGAACGCTCACTGGTGTAAGGAAAACTGTGAAAATGAACCACCGAAAGCTTGATGCCCCGTTTCATGGCCATCCAGCCGGCGACCGGGCTGTCTATTCCACCGGATAACAGCAGCAGTCCCCGCCCGCACACACCTACCGGCAGCCCTCCGGGACCGGCAGAGGCATCTTTGAAAACATAGGCCTGTTTATCCCGCACTTCGATGTTAATGGTAACTTCGGGTTGATGCACATCCACCCTCAGCTCCGGGTTTACTTCCAACAAGTACGCCCCCACTTTCCCGCTGATCTCCGGGGAGGTATAGGGAAATTTTTTGTCGGCTCTGCGGCTCTCTGCCTTGAAGGTCGACGGTTTCGGGTCACAGTCATCAAGTATTTCCTGCGCGGACCTGTAGATAGACTCCATTTCCGGCTCCACAATTTTTACCTGACTCATTGAAACAATCCCGAAGACTTTCTGCAGGCGAGTGAGTATCCTCGCATGCTCACCGCGAGTCTTAACCATGATCCGCCCTGAACTGCGTATAACCTCGGAGTCAGTTCCCTCCAGGGCCTTCCGCATATTGTTAATAAGGGTCGATTCAAAGAAACCTCGATTATCACCCTTTAACCCGATTTCACCGAATCTGATCAGGATCGCGTCAAACATTTAGTTCCTCCGCAATGGATCAGGCCAATCGCTGTGCCATGGTTACTCATATTATCTTGCCCTAAAGAACAGATTATCCTACTTACTTCCCCCAACCAGCTGGACATCCTCAAGCGAGATGGTTTGATTGATACAGGCTTCCTCCCTTAAAAGCCGACCCCTATCTTAAAAACGGGGGTCGGCTCTGTTAAAAAGTGTCGAGTATTGGGGATGTCAAAAACTTCATCCAGAATCTTACCTGGTGCCCACAGCAGCGGTTCTATTTTTCTGGTGCTTTATTTGCCGGTTCTCCTCCACAGCACCCTCCGTGTCCGGAGTGACCATTTTGATTCTGATTGCCTCCATGATGGGAATGTCCCATCCCCATCATGTACAGCATCATTATGGGACAGATTAACGACATCAATACCGGGAACCAGGTTAACCCACCGCTAGAGAGCAGGCCTTTTCCATTTAATCCAAAGTAGTAATACATGACCATGCCTCCCAGAACCGCTACCAGCAACCAGGGAAGCCAAATCATTTGTTTTTTGCTTTCACTGGTATTACCTGAAGAATTTTGGTTGTGGCTGCCATGTGAAAACGACATCTCATTCACCTCCATTAATTACTTGATTATTGAACAAAACGGGGGACCGGTTATTTAGTTTTCCAATTTGCAAAGTATTGTTTTTGGCTGGCCAGGTATTCCGCGGAAATCGCTATCGAATCACCATTGTCCTGTTTGTCCCCTTCTAAGACGGGAACCGGATTGCAGCCGCCCTTGATTTTCTCTACCTGATCTATATGGAATCTGTTACCGCAATTCTGGCAGACCAGAAAATCGCCCTCTTGTTGATAATAGCCCCGTCCGGAATCAAAGCAGATTTGACATGTGTTTAAAGCAGTTCTAATCGTGCCATCGGTGGCTTTGACCGCAATAATCTCCATATTGATTCCATCAATATTGTAGGGGTAGAACTTTGCTGCTGAGGTAACCTGATTTTTTGTTATATTGATTCCTGCCTTTGATTCTGAAGATATATTTCCTTGGGATACGGACACACTGCCTGGATTTGCGTTACCTCCCGGTTTAAGACCGTAGTAGGTGATAACCACCAGCGAGATTGCAACAACTCCCCAGAATGCCAGTTTTTTTGCTCCGTTATTATACATCTGCTTCCTCCCTCGAACTTCTGTTGTGCTAATTATGAATAAAACTTGTGTAGATATTATGAAGGCATCTAGACATGTTGTGAAAAAGTCCAGTGCGGCGACCGTTGGGTCCGAACCCTGCAACACCCTGCGAAATCGAGGGCGGAAAGCAGCCGAGCGACAGGAGGTCGCGAGATAAGTCTTTGAGGCATGGATGCCGATTTGACGGGGTGCTGCTTGGAGTCCGAGATAAGCAGTTGGTGTTGCCAATGAGGACCCGGGAAGCAAACGGACTTTTTCACCAACTATCTAGGATAAAGGCAAAGAAAGGGGCAATGTTCGTACAAGGATGATGCCTGCCTTATGGAACTAACGCGTAATAAATTATCACACTCGCTGATGCACAAGCTGCAACTGCTGCCCAAACCCGAGGTCCAACCCAATAAGCAGCGACTGTTTGTGGTTCTTCTTCCTGCCACCCCTTTTTCGAACGCCATTTGCCAAATCCAATTGCGAGGAGAATAAATACAATGCTGGTAAGGTGAGCCGGCGTTAGGTTTCCAATTACGACGGGATTCGTTCTGAAGAACTCAAGGATTAACCTGATGAATGCG
>JBLNCH010000201.1:0-5278 GCA_050260485.1 Bacillota bacterium
CAAAAGGCCATGTTAAATAGCACCCTGGTAATGGGTGCTATTTCTTTTGGCGGTTAACCTGGCTGGGACATCCTAATAGGCGGATACCCCTGATGTAGGTATACACAAGCGCGCAAGTAAAGAATCCTCGGCTTGCATGTAATGTTCTTCCCAGTTGGTTGGTATTAACGTACAATGGAAATGTCGAATCAGATTGGAAGGTGTTAATTCTGCTATCAATTGGAGGAGACTGAATCCTGCCCCTCCGGTCTGTTTCATTGATTATTACAAATTAGGGGAGGGGCAATATGGCGGTTAAGCTGGTCACCGACAGTACCTCGTACATTGATGAAAACACCAAGAATGAACTTGATATTCAGGTAGTAAACCTAAGTGTTCACTTCCCGGACGTGTCTTTTGACGAGGCCAGTGTTAAGTATGATGATTTTTACCGGAAGATTGAGCAGGATAATGTCATTCCCACCTCATCTCAGCCTACCATAGGACAGGTTTGTGACGTTTTCCGGAAGATCGTCACCAATGGTGACGATGTTCTGGGCATTTTTATTTCCGCGCAGATGAGCGGCACCTGTGAATCTGCATTGACGGCCAGGGACATCATTCTGGAGGAGTATCCCCAGGCCCGCATTGAGATCATGGACTCCAAAACAAACTGCATGGCATTGGGGCTGCAGGTGGTTGAAGCAGCCCGAGCAGCCCAGGCAGGCAAGTCAATGGAAGAGGTAATTGAGACCGCAAAACATGTCAGAAACAGGGTACGATTCTATTTTGTTCCCGCAACCCTGGAATACCTGATAAAAGGTGGCAGGATTGGGGGAGCTGCCGCCATTATTGGTTCGATGCTGCAGATAAGGCCGATTCTGTATGTTAATGACGGAGTTACCGATATCTTTGCCAAGGTAAGAGGCACCCGCAAGGCGTTAGAAAAGATCTTCGCCCAACTGCAAAAGGATGCTAAAGCCTATGGATTGAAACACCTGCTGGTACATCACATCTATGATGAGAAGTATGGCCAGCAGATTGCTGAAAACCTCAGCCGGCTATACAACCGGGAGGTCCCTTCATTATCGATAGGACCGGTGATAGGAGCCCATGTTGGACCAGGTGCGGTAGGTGTTGTATATTGTACGGAACGGTAATAGAAGGAAACCAGTTTCGAGTATAGAAATATGCTATTAATTCGGAGGGATGTTTCCCCAAGGAGGTGCCGTAATGGATATATATAAAAGGTTACAGGAGCGGCTCGATGTACACGCGGCCGGTGCACCCGCAGCGGATTCATTCGATAAAATATTGCGCCTACTTTTTTCACCGGAAGAGGCAGAGGTCGCCGTTCATCTAACCTTCGTCCTGCAGCCGGTCAGCAAGCTGAGCCAGAAGACCGGTATCGAACCGGATCGGCTGACGGCTATACTTGAAAGCATGGCTGACCGGGGCGTAGTGTTCGCCAAACTGAAGCCGGGAGCCGAGAACCGGTACAGCCTCTTGCCCACCATTCCAGGGTTATTTGAGTTTCCTTTCATGCGTCCGGAACGAACTCCCCAGGTCAAAGAACTGGGTAAGCTGTGGGAGGAGTACCACCACGACGGTATGGGCAACGCCCATGCCGGTGCCCCAACGCCACAGATGAGGGTTATCCCTATTCAGGAAACCGTCAATATGACCTCGGAGGTACTGCCCTATGAAATCGTATCTGACATGATCTCACGGGCTCAGGTTATTTCCTTGACCAACTGTGCCTGCCGGGTTAGCAAAGGTGCCTGTGATAAGCCCTTGGAGGTTTGTTTCTCCTTTGATGACATGGCGCGATTCCTGGTCGAACGGGACCGGGCCCGTTTTATCGACAAGGAGGAAGCCCTGAAAGTGCTTAAATTCGCGGAGGATGAGGGACTGGTGCATACCATAAACAACTCCCAGGATAAAGCGGGTGTGATCTGCAACTGCTGCAGCTGCTGCTGCACCCTGCTGCGGGGAATTACAGAACTGAACAATCCCAATGCTGTCTCGACCTCCAGTTATGTAGCAAGCTATACCCCGGACGAATGCATTGGCTGTCACCTTTGTGTTGAGCGCTGCCCCATGAAGGCGGTGGAGGAGAACGAAGACAAGGTCATATTACACCAGGAGCGCTGCATAGGCTGTGGCCTCTGCGTTTCTACCTGTTCTACGGAGTCTCTGACCTTGGGAAGACGCGAAACCATTCCCGAGGTTCCGCCAACAGGCAGGGAACTGTTTATGAAAGTATTGCAAGAAAAAGGCAAACTGGAAGCGTTCGCTCGATTAAACCAGGAATAACTGGCCAAGAGGGCCGGTTTCCTTTTCGTTTTTCTCTGCGTATGGAGTCACGCTTCAGTCTTTGTGCTTAGACCAATTAGAATAATATTGGAATAATAACATAACGGGCATTCATTATCAGTATTGCTAGCAATCACCTAGCGGGTTTATTTCATCGGAAAGAGAGAAACGGTACATCATGCATGAACTGGCCGTCACCGAAGGGATGCTGAAGGTGGTTCTGAGGCATGCTGAACAAAACCAGGCAAATAAGGTCGTGAGCATAAGCCTGCGAATCGGTGAGATGAGCGACATCGTTGACGAGTGGCTGCAGCGATATTTCGATTATCTCAGCCGGGGTACCATAGCTGAAGGTGCGCAGATTATAATTGAGCGTTCCCCGGCGGTTTTTCGCTGCGGGGATTGCGGGGAAGAATACCTTGTTGACATCAAGGCCGGGGCTAAGTTCTCCTGTCCGTTATGCGGCACCAACAACGTGGATCTGGTATCAGGGCGTGAGTTTCAGGTAAAGGAATTGAAAGTCGTATAAATACCGGCTGTATTTCTTCAATTAACCAGGGCAGCAGATATAAGTGAAGTGAAGGTGAATTTTTGTGGAGAATATCCGTTTGATAGATATCAGGGAAGAGATCCTCTCTGATAACCAGAATCTGGCCAATGATATTAGAAAAAAACTCCGGGATAGTCAGGTCTTTATGCTTAATCTCATGTCCTCGCCCGGGTCGGGAAAGACGAGTCTAATCGTGGAAACCATACGCCGGTTGAAGGATGAATTCCGAATCGGGGTTATTGAAGGGGATATCGACTCCATGGTTGATTCGCAGAAGATTGTGGCGGAAGGAGTACCGGCGGTACAACTGCGCACCGGCGGTGCCTGCCATCTGGATGCACCCATGATTGCGACCGCCCTTGAATCGATGAATCTTGGATCACTGGACCTGGTAATCATTGAGAATGTAGGAAACCTCGTATGTCCCGCTGAGTTTGACACCGGGGCTGCAAAGAAAGCGATGATTCTCAGTGTTCCGGAAGGAGACGATAAGGTCCTGAAGTACCCACTCATGTTCTCGGTCTGCGATGTCCTGGTAATAAACAAGATCGACTACCTCGGTCTGTCCGATTTTAATCAGGGATTGTTGCAGGAACGGGTACGAATGCTGAACCGTCAGATTGATATTTTTCCCGTATCCTGCCGGACTGGAGAAGGCATTTATGAATGGTGCCAGTGGCTCAGAAGAGAGATCGCGGCTTACCAGGCAGGCCGCTAGAAAAGATAATCGGCATTTAGATCGGCACAGGGATGAAACGGGATAGCACATAACCAATCGGCGTAAGCACACAAACGAGCATTTCTAAAAAAATGGGACAGAGGGGAAGGTTTTCTGTCCGTGACGACATGGGCCCCTACCTTGATGCTCTGTATAATCTTCTCTTCCGATTACGACGTTTGAGGTTAATGATTCTTATAAGATAAAGGAGGCAGAACACCGCCAGTAAGGATAGAAACAGAAATTGCATCACTCTAACGACTACAGCCAGCAACCGGGAGAGAAAAGGCGGTTTCTCAGCCACCGGACTACCGGCCAGCAGTTCAAACCTGCTTACCTCCGTACCTTCAACATAAACCTGGCAAACCCCAACCGCCTGCCCTTCAAATACCGGAGCGGTAATGACATCATCGATGTGAACCGTATACGATAACTGAGATACCTCCTGAGGTGTAACCGCCACCTTTATGTCAGTTTCGGGGTTGGCCAGGACAGTTTTCTCCTGCCCGTTCAATACCGGCACCTTAACGGATAACTGTTTAGCCTCTTTTATGGTATGGAGGCTGTAACTGGAAAAACCGTAATCAAACATAGCCTGCAGGTCTGGGTACACCGATGGTGAATTCATGGAGACAGCGATCAGCGTCAACGAGCCTCTTTTGGCGGCGCCGACCGCACAGTTGCCTGCTTGTTTGGTGTAGCCGGTCTTAATTCCTATTGCGTCATCATATCTCCAGAGAAGGCGGTTCTTATTGATAAGCAGGCGCCCGTAATCGTTGTCAGCCCACGGAATATGATAGGTTTTGGTAGCCACTACCTGGCGGAAAACCTCGTATTTCATGGCCTCCCTGCTCAGCAGAGCCAAGTCATAAGCAGAGGTATAATGTCCGCTTGCTTCCAACCCATGCGGATTGCAGAAATGGGTATCCTTCATGCCCAGTTCCTGGGCGCGTTGGTTCATTAAGTCAACAAAGGCCTGTTCACTGCCGGCTATACTCTCCGCCAATGCCACTGATGCATCATTGGCAGAGTTAAGCATCAGGGCATAGAGCAACTGGGCACGGGTCAGTTTTTCGCCTGCCTCGAGCCATACTGCGCTCTCCGGGGTGGTGGCCGCTTTCTCACTAACCTTAACCAGGCGGTTGAGCTCACCATCTTCCACTACCAGCAAGCCGGTCATTATCTTGGTGACACTGGCTGGTGACAGCCGCTGGTGTGCGTTTATCTCGTAGAGGACCCTACCAGAGTGAGCATCCATTAACAAAACCGCTTTCCCCTGGGTTTGTGGAAACACGGGATTCTTATCAGGCGTACCGGCTATTACCGGAACGGAGTTGGCAAAACAAATGAGTATCAGCAGGAAGCACAATATATAACTTCGTTGGCGCATCCAATTAGCTCCTGAACGTAAGCATATCGATTTACCCGTACCTTTCTTATGATACTAGTTATAAACCTGTGAAGCAAAGGGGACCTTAACTTCCTGTCATTGTACTCAGGGTATTTCGGTACTGTGATGTAACTTAAACGAGCAACCCGCAATATACGACGGGTTTTTCTCCTACGGCAAAATAAAACGCTAACCAAGTGGGGCAGGAAACTTGTCCTAGTATTACAGTTTGAGGGTGCTTGAGAGGATTGGGTTGCAGGCCAACCGTCTATATAAGGCATTAGGAAACAGGCGGGACAACAAAATGTGTCCGAGTTGGAAAGCA
>JBLNCH010000202.1:0-2908 GCA_050260485.1 Bacillota bacterium
CGACAGATTTAGCCGGCTTGGTCAGGGGCTTCTCCGTTATCTGTTTGCCTACCACCGATATAACGACCGCGGGGACAATATCGCTGAAAGAGGTGGAAAAACCTCCGCCTGCGACGAAGACATCCATCGCCGCCGCCATATCCCGGACCCCCTTGAGCATCAGGTCAAGCCGCTCCTGGCTGGTCATCTCCTGGCAGTTGCCGCAGGTGCATTTTCCTTCAAAACCGCATGGGCCCACAATAACCTTCTCTTCCAGGGGACGGGTACCAATAAAATCCAAAATAAAAATGGGGCGGGCACCCATGGCCACCACATCGCGCATGGCCCCGCCGGCTCCGGTGGCTGCGCTGTCATAGGGCCGTGGAACACAGGGACTGCAGTGGCTTTCCAGTTTGGCCGCCACCAGGGTTTCAGTCCCGGGGATCTTCACTACGGCCGCATCATCATTGGCATCCGGCCCCACCAAGAGAGCACCCGGCCAGGTCCTGTCAACCTTCTGGTTAAGCCTCTTGAACTCACTAAAATCAATTGCCTTGTCGATGTTATGATGCAGGTGCACAAACAGTGCGTGCATCAGTGCCTTCTCTACCCGATTCAATATCGATTCCTCCTCATAATTGGTTTGCCGAAACTGCTCATCCAACCCGGATACATACCATGGTTTCCAACTTTAACCATTCTTTTTGGCAAAGCCTTGCTCTTACGGACGGAAAGACCATGTATTAGTTTTGATTTCCAGTAGGCTTAATTATACTCGATTCTGAGCAGAAAATGTAGCATCCCTCTCTTCGATCGGTTAAGACGTATGGGGAATGGGGCACGAATCTCCCCCATAGGAGACACTGCTCGGGCAGCACCAAAGTGCCACCCGAGCATGACTCATTTCACCTGTATATGATTGATGACTGCCAGCGGTCCAGGCATTACGTTCCTTGATTAATCGGCACCCTGCTAAGTTCATTTTTATAGACCCGCCACTGGGGAAGGCACTGGTCCATAATGGCGTAGAACCGTTTATTGTGGTTTCTCTCCAGGAGATGAACCATTTCATGGACTACAACATACTCAAGATACTCCGGTGGTTTCTTGGCCAGTTCAAGATTGAGCCAGATGCGCCGGGCACGGATGTTACAGCTTCCCCACTTGCTCTTCATCTTCTTTGTGGCAAACTGGTTTACCTCTACTTTTAGTATCTTCTCCCATTTCTCAATAAACTCCGGCAAAACCATCTTCAACTGCGCCCGGTACCATTCATCGATTATGGCCTGTCTCTTTGCGACAGGCGTGTTCGGGCGGACATAGAGAATCAGTGTGTCAGAAGTTAATTCAACTTTAGGTGCCGAATTTACCTCTACCACCTCAAGCAGATAGCGTTGACCCTTATAATAACATCCTTCCCCGCTGTTATACTCTCGGGGAACATCTCGTTCTTGATTCCGGCATTTGGCCTGCTGCCTTTTGATCCATTTTAGCTTGGACAAGGCGAAAACACGTATGGTATCCAAATCCGTTTTAATAGGTGCGGAAATGTGCACCCTGCCTGATGGTGGATAAACCCGCAAATAGATGTTTTTTATCTTCTTGTACTCTATGTCGATTACAATATCTCCAAGCTGCAACTGTTTCATCATTTTTCCTCTCCCTTGTTCTCAACCGACCAGATGCGACCGGATGAACTCACATATCTCTTCCCGGGCCCGCCGGGCCTCAGGGATAAAGGCCGGCAGTGCTGGATAGCAGTGTATCATACCCTCCTCTACATGCAGCCTGACATCGACCCCGGCAGCTCGGGCTTTTTCTGCGAACTTGATTGAGTCATCCCGGAGGACCTCATCGTCACTGGCATAGATCAGCAGTGGCGGCAGGCCGCGAAGATCCCCATACAGGGGTGAAATCAGCGGCAGACCCGGGTCATTATGCCCGGCGTAATACTTGCTGCAGACATTCCACATGTTATATGGAGACATGCACTTATCGGCATTGATACGGTAGGACTCCCCGGTACACCGGAGATCGGTCCAGGGTGAAAGTGCTACCGCGGCTGCGGGCAGGGGCATTCCCCGGTCCTTCAAGGCCAGGAGAGTGGCAAGGCACAGACCCCCACCGGCAGAGTCACCGGCAAAGACTATATTTGCAGGAAGTGTCCCCTGAGCCAGCAGCCAGCTGTATACAGTGAGGGTGTCCTCCAGGGCCGCCGGGAACGGGTGCTCCGGAGCCAAACGGTACTCATACTGCAGAGCCGCGATTCCACTCCCCTGGACAAACTTGGCCACATGATTGCGGTGATCCGAGCAGGAGCCCGAAATATATCCGCCCCCATGAATCCATAATATCACTTTATCCATAGCAGCTCCGGCGGGTAGAATCCATTCGGCCCGCAGACCATCTATCATGACTGGTATCACGTTTATTCCAGGCGGCATCTTTCCGAATCTTGCAGCTCCCGCTTCACACTGTTCCCGAAAGGCCGCCACCGATGTATTAAAGTCCCAGGCAGTTTTTTTCCGCCGGCGCAACATAAACTTAAATAGACGGCTCTGCCAACTGGCCATTGTCTTAGCCTCCTTCATATTTCGTATCCTTATTGTCGGGATAGAGAGCATGCTCCCCCGCTCATCTCAAATACCCAAAGTCCGCCACTCGCAACACTGGTAATCAGAGCGAGCGATGATAGCGACCTCACTCAATGCCGGAATCCGGACTATCTCTCAAACACCCGGTAATCAGACTCAACGACGGGCCCCGTTGATGATCAGATCCACCATTTTTTCAATGACCGGCCGAACACCGGTCTTATCTGGTCCCAGGTAGACCTGTTTCACCACCTCGATAAATGCGAATTCGAACAGCTCTCTCAGCACGAAAGGTGGTACATCAGACCGAATCTCACCACTTTCCTGTCCCATCT
>JBLNCH010000203.1:0-2936 GCA_050260485.1 Bacillota bacterium
AACCTTATTCGGGAGGGCAAGTCTTTTCAGATCATCAATCAGATCCAGACCGGGGCCAAATTCGGGATGGTCACCCTTGATATGAGCCTGCGCAACCTGGTGCAAAAAGGGTTGATCTCCCGCGAGGAGGCGTTGGCCCGGGCGGCAGATGCAGATACCCTGCAGAAAATGCTGGTTTAAGAGGTACTGTTTTATCCCTTTACCGGCACAGCGGCCGCCAGTAGTTCTACCGGGTGTTTAACCGGTGCCCGATAGTTGTACAGACTGGTACCATGTTTTAGCTGCATGGTGCAGCTGGGGCAGCAGGTGGCGATGACATCGGCTCCGGTTCGGGCGATGGATTCCATCTTCTTACCCAGAACCTTCATGGACAAATTGTAATGCGTAATACTGAAGGTCCCCGACCCGCCACAGCAGCGCTCGGAATCATCCATTTCCACCAGTTCCAGTCCGGGAATCATTTTCAGGATTTCACGTGGTTCCCGGCGGATATCCTGGGCCTTGGCCAGGTGACAGGGATCATGGTACGTAACCTTTACATCAGCCGGAGTCAACCCCTGGGGTTTAATCTCCAGGACCTCGAGCAGGAACTTGTTAAGGTCATAAACTTTGGAACAGAACTTTTCTATCTCTTCATCATAGCCCTGGTTACCTAAGAGGAGGTGGAGACTCTTTTCCGAAATGGCCGCGGAACACGAGGCGCAATCGGTTACGATATAGTCCAAATCCAGGCTGTTAAATACCCTAAGATTATGGATTGCCAGGTTACGGGCACTGTCCAGCTTGCCATTGGAGGCATGCGGTACCCCACAGCACTTCATATTCCGCGGGATCACCACCTCACAGCCCCATGAGGTCAGAACACTGACTGCAGCCTCCGCTACCGATGGTGAAAAGAGATCGGTTCCACAACCCATGAAGTACCCCACTCGCAGTATCTTTTTACCCCTGGCCTTACTTACCTCCGGCAGGATGCTGCGGGCCGAACGGCGGGGGACATCCTGCATAATCTGTTCGGCTTCCGCCAGGTCACCGGGTAAGAGCTTGGTCAGGCCGAGAGTGCGAGCCGCCTTTTGCAATCCTGACTTGTTGGCCGTCCATATGAACAGTCCGCCCAGTTTCATCAGTGTAGGGTTGGTCCATACCCTGTCCAAAAATATATCCTTAACAGCCGAAGGGTTCTTCTCATAAATGAAAGAACGAGCTGCTTTATTCAGTTCTGGTATCTCTATCCCTGACGGGCAGTTGATAGAACAGGTCTCACAGAGGAGGCAGTTGGACAGCCGGTCATAAACCGGAGTTTCCGGCTGCACCTTGTCGTCCCGCAGGCCCTGTACCATGAAAACATGGCCCCGGGGCGCGGCGGTTTCGTTCCTGATCTCGGCAAAAACCGGGCACACTGTTCGACAACGCCCACATCGCACGCATTTTTTGAGTTGATCCTTTACCGGGGGTAGTTCTCGAAAGTCCACTACCAAAATCCTCCTCAGCCACACTTCCGGTGATTATATAAACAGCTTGTATGCTAATACGGTGCACAGACATGTAAATCCCGGCTCCAGCAGTATTACGGCCGGGATCTTCCGGCAATTATTAAAAGAGCTTTCCGGGATTCATGATGTTATGGGGGTCAAGAGCTTTTTTTATGCTCTGCATAACATCCACCGCCGGACCATGTTCCAGGCGCGCATACTCACGACGCACCGCACCGACCCCGTGTTCTCCCGTAGTGGATCCCTGAAGCTCTATTGCCAGCAGGTGAATATCATGAACCAGTTCCAAGACCTTTTCAACCTCCGCCGGGTTTTCGGGATCGATAACCGGGGCGGTATGCACGTTGCCGTCTCCGATATGACCGTAGTTGACCACCTGGATCCCGTGTTTCTCGCCCAACGCCCTGATCCTCCGCAGGGCATCGGCTACTCCGGCAAGGGGGACGCTGATATCTTCTCCCGCAAAAATCCGGCTTCCATCGGGACGAAGCCGGGCTGCCGCCGCAGCAGTTACACTTCTCCCTTCCCACAAGGCTGCCATCCGCTGGGGGTCGGTGGACCACTCTACCTGGCGGGCCAGTTTTTCAGCAATCTTTACGATGGTGTTTCCTTCCCATTCCACACTGGGGGGGTTGCCGTCCACTTCAAAGAGCAGGATCGCTTCCGCATCGGGAAGGTTTATATGAGGCTTAAAAGCATTGACAGCCTTGATTGCCGACGAGTCCAATATCTCGATGCCCGAGGGCAGGATGCCCGCGCGATATACCTCCAGGACGGTGGCCGGGGCATCATCCAGGTTATCAAAGACCGCCATCAAAATCCCGCGAGATTTGGGCTTGGGGAAACAGCGCAGGCGGATGCGGGTAATAACACCCAGCACACCCTCTGACCCAACAAAGAGTTTGGTCAGGTTAAGCCCGGAAACATTTTTAATGGCCTTGGATTTCATGCCGCCGGTCGTAATGACGCGGCCGTCGGGCAGAACCACTTCCAGACCCAGGACGTACTGCTCGGTGCACCCGTATTTAACCGCCCGGAGGCCGCTGGCATTATTGGCCACCATGCCGCCGATGGTGCACATCTTGCTGCTGCCCGGATCAGGGGGAAAGAACATATTATACTGGGCTAGATGATCATTCAGGTTGGAATGAATCACCCCGGGCCGAACTGTTACCTGCATATTGGCGGCATCCACTTCAACAATATCGTCCCAGGCGGACAAATCCAGGACAATACCACCGCTCAAAGGCGCACTGCCGCCGGTCTCACCGGTCCCGGCACCCCGCGGAGTAACGGGAATCCTGTTTTCATAAGCAAACTGCATGACCTTCTGCACATCCTCGGTAGAACGCGGCAGTACCACCGTATCCGGTGAAGTCGTCTGCAGTTTGGTCAGGAAGGAACTATCATAAGAGTAATACAGAAGATCAAGGTCTTCAGTCA
>JBLNCH010000204.1:0-6107 GCA_050260485.1 Bacillota bacterium
GGCCGGGGTATCTTCGGAAACGGAATTAAACGCCGCCCTTAACAACTATAGGAAGAGTGAGTTGGAAGTAAAGACGGCCCAGGCCCGACTGGCCAATGATCAGGCCAAGGTCGACCAGGCCCGTTCCAATCTGAATGATGCCACCCTGGTGGCTCCTTTTGATGGGATCGTTGGTGCGGTCAATGGTCAGGTGGGTCAGATTAATGGAATCAATGCCAGCAGCAGTACCTTGCTAACCATAATGAGTGAAGCCCTGCAGTTGAACGCCCTGGTCAACGAGGCCGATATCGGCCGGGTGAGGATCGGCCAGGATGTAGAGTTCACTAGCAATGCCTATCCGGATAGGGTTTTTCAGGGCAAAGTCCTGCGCATTACTCCGGAAGCACAAACCGTGAGCAATGTTCAGTATTATCCGGTGCTGATCTCCTGCACTGATCCGGAACGACATCTCTATCCCGGCATGTCGGTGTCGGCCAAGATTATCGTTGCCAGGGAAAGCGATGTTCTGACCATTCCCATGATGGCAGTCAGCTTTGCTGAGAGCTACCTCAGGAGTCACCCAGAGGCTGGCAAATTAACACAGACCCCGGATGGAGGGGCAAAAACCAATAATAAGCTAACCAGACCTGGTAATGCTTCCAGTACCCCACCCGAAGATGGCCAACCAGGAATGATCATTGTTCTGCACCACGGACAGCCGGCAGTCCGGAAGGTGGTACTCGGCCTGAACAACGGCTCACTCTATGAGGTAGAGGAGGGACTGAAAGAGGGTGAAAAGGTTGTCATAGGCTCAAATCAAATTGATACCAGTTCCTCCACTGCCGCTAAAAGTACTCGCAGCATCAACGTTAATCAAGGACGGCCGAACCAGCGGGGCGGCGTCATGATAATGCGTTCCCCCGGCTTCTAGTCAAGGAGGAATTTACTGCATGAGTGACTACCTGATTGAGCTAACCGGCATCAATAAGACCTATTATGGCGCTGGGGAGCCCGTCCATGCCCTCCGTTCCGTATCATTGAGTGTGGAAAGGGGAGAAATGCTGGCAATAATGGGCCCTTCAGGATCGGGCAAGTCGACCCTGATGAACCTGTTGGGCTGCCTGGATAAGCCTGATAGCGGAGCCTACATTTTTGCGGGTCAGGATGTCATGGCACTTAACAAAGACCAGTTGGCATACTTCCGCAACACCCTGATCGGATTTGTGTTTCAAAGCTTCAACCTTTTGGGGAGAGCCAGTGCGCTGGAGAATGTGTGCCTCCCGCTGGTTTACGCCGGGGTAAAGGCCAGAGAGAGGGAAAGCCGAGGCCGGGAGATGCTGGCCCTGGTCGGGCTTGAAGGACGCGAGCACCACCTCCCCCAGCAGCTGTCAGGGGGGCAGCAGCAGCGGGTGGCTATCGCCCGGGCATTAATAAACCGGCCTAGATTGCTGCTGGCAGATGAGCCAACCGGCGCTTTGGACACTAAAACCAGTATGGATATTATGTCGCTATTGCAGCGTCTGCATAGAGATACCGGGCTAACGGTAGCGATTGTGACTCATGAATCGGATATTGCACTCTGCTGTGAACGTGTCGTCCGTTTAAGCGATGGGGAGATAGTAAGCGCGGAGACGGTAATCAAACCCGAGCCCGGAATGCCCAACGAGGCCTTAACGGATTCCCCCTGATTAGTGGTGAGCAATAGGATTAGGTATCTGTAAAAAGCCAACAACGGATAGGGTGGTAATGATATGGATTTGCTTTCAAGTCTGCAGATGGCGTGGCGAAGCATTCTGGTCAACAAGATGCGTTCCGGCCTGACCATGTTAGGTGTAATTATCGGTGTAGCAGCCGTCATCACTATGGTCGCCTTAAGCCAGGGCACTGCCTCCGGCATAACTGACAGGATCTCCAGTATGGGTGCCAACCTTTTGACCATCATACCGGGAGGAAGCGGAGGTCCCATCCGGGGGTTGAATACCGCCAGGCTAAGTATGGGTGACGTGAACGCACTAAGAGAATTGCCCCTGGTAAAACGGGTAGCACCCGAAGCCGTTGTAAATGGAGCAACGGTAGCTGTAGGCAGCACAACCTGGACTACCAGCGTCACCGGAACGACTCCGGAGTTGCAGGACATCCGAAACTTGTCTACTGTCCAGGGAGACTTTTTTAACCAGGACGATGTAACCAGGAAGAGGAAAGTGGCGGTTCTGGGACAGACCACTGTATCCAACCTGTTTATGGATGGTTCGAATCCTCTGGGGCAGGTGATGCGCATCAACGGGATAGATTTTACAGTAATCGGCATCCTCGAACCAAAGGGGGGTGGAGTCGGGGGCATGGATCAGGATGATATTATATATATCCCGATTACCACCGCTCATCAAAGGTTTTTGGGGTCTGATTCGTTACGTTCCATTAACGTGCAGGCTGTCAGTCCCGAGGCCCTTCCCCCGTTGAAAGAACATATCACTACCTTGCTGCGGCAGCGCCACCGCCTGACAGATGCCGCTGAGGATGATTTTTTGATTCAGGACATGAGCGAGATCCTATCTGCGGTGGAGGATACTACCAGGATGCTGACTTTTCTGCTGGGGGGTATAGCGGCCGTATCCCTGCTGGTGGGAGGGATCGGTATCATGAACATCATGCTGGTTTCTGTAACGGAGCGCACCCGGGAAATCGGGATTCGCATGGCCATCGGGGCCACCACTCGGGCCATCCTCTCCCAGTTCCTGATAGAGGCGCTGCTGTTGTGCTTTATCGGCGGACTGTTCGGGGTGCTGATCGGGTGGGGCACCTCGCAGATACTAGGCACACTGGCAGACCTGGCCATGAAGGTCTCCCCCTGGTTGATAGGGGTCTCTCTGGGGTTTGCCATCACCGTCGGTCTGGTGTTCGGTTACTACCCGGCCTACAAAGCGGCCAACATGAACCCTATTGACGCACTACGCTTCGAATAGTCAAATGAGGAGGTTATTATGAACAGGTTCTACAGGTCCAAAAGACGATTCCTGGCTGGGCTTCTGGTATGTGCCTTCTGCTGGTCCTTCGGATTGGTTGTCCCCGCGGCATCCAGAGCTGACATTACAGAAGCATGCAATACGGGTTTGCAGTTGAGCCTGGAAGATGCGGTCAACCTGGCATTAAAGCATAGTTATGCGTTGAAAATAGCGGAGTACAATGTGGAACAGAGCGAAAATGCCCGTAATGATGCGGCATCCCAGGTGGACTTTACGCCGTTGTCAGGCGGCAATGAGGAAGCTACCCGGGACTTTCTCAAACTGGTGCAAAGCGACATCAACTGGAGCATGTCCAAAAAGAACCTGGAAATAGAAAAGGATTCACTGGTTTTAGGCGTATACCAGAGATACCTGGATGTCCTTACCGCTCAGGAGAAAGTGAAGTCCGCGGAGGCAGCCTTGGAGCTTGCCAACTACAGACAATTGGCCGCCCAGGCAGGGCTGCTTGCCGGTACGGTCAGCCGCAAAAGCTTTGAGGCAGCCGCAGTCAGTTACCGCAACCAGGTATCCGGCCTGGCACAGAGCCGGGCTGCCCTGGAACAGAGTTATATAAAGCTTAATGAATTCCTGGGCATCAGCGGCCGGGAGCGACCGCTGCTGACCGGCGATGTGGAATACTCTCCGCTGGAGATTACCGATCTGGAGCTTGAGATCACCCGCCGTCTGGACAGCAGCCCCGCCCTGTGGAAGGCAGAACAGGAGGTACGGCTGGCGGAGCTGTCTCTGGACCTTCATACCTATACCAACATTTATAACTATAACTCAACCAAGCTCAATATCAACAAAGCCGAGTTGTCAGCTGAGCAGGCCAAAGAACAGGCCCGTCAAAACATGCGAACCATGTACGATAATATCTACAGCCTGCAGGAACAGTACAACCAGCAGCAACAGGCCCTGCGACTGGCGGAGAGTGACCTGGAATCAGCCAGGCTGAAGTACGACATGGGACTCATACCCAAAGGCGAATTCCTAACCATCGAGGCTGACCTGGCCGTCAAACGCCAGGAGCTTAAGTCCTTGGTTTACCAGCATCATATCCTGAAGTTGAATTTTGAAAAACCCTGGGCATCGAGGAATTAAGAAACAGAGACATTGCCATCCTCGACTCCCAAATCATCCGCCCCGGATTACATCTGGGAACCAATTTTCAGGGGTAACAAAAAAGCCCGGACAAAGCCGGGCTTTTTCCATCATCTTCTTAGGCCAATTCTTTCTCGACTTCGGCCTTCAGGACCTTCTTCTCGATCTTACCCAGAGTGGTTAAGGGGAACGAGTCTCTGAATACATACTGGCGGGGAATCTTGTAGTCTGCCAGGTAATCCTTCAGGTATTCCTGGATCGCGTCCCCATCCAGGGTTACCCCTGGTTTGGGTACAATATAAGCCCTCCCCACTTCACCCATGATCTTGTGCGGTACAGGGATCACTGCACACATCATCACGCCCGGATAACGGGAGATCTGTTCCTCTATCTCTGCGGGGTATACATTATAGCCGCCGGTGATATACATCTCTTTTAGCCGACCAACCAAACGCAGGTCACCGTTTTCATCGATCAGGCCAACGTCACCGGAGTAGAACCAGCCTTCATCATCGAAGGCGGCCGCAGTAGCTTCCGGCATATTGAAATACTCCTTAAACACATTCGGACCGCGGTAGGCGATTTCCCCCGGAGTACCATTGGGAACTTCCTTACGCTCTGCATCAACAATCTTCAGCTCCCACTCAGGGGCACACTTACCCACCGTCTGGTTGAGGTTTTCAATACTGGCGCCGTGGTCGGAGTAGGTGCTGAGACCTGCTGTCTCCGTCATTCCCATAGGATTGCAGCAATAGGGAGCAATTTCCTTCATTTTCACCAGGATGTCGCGAGGTGCCGGCGCTCCACCAATCATAGCAAAGCGCGTCCCGGAGAGGTCATACTTGCTGAAGTTGGGATGGTTAAAATACATCGCCCACATAGTAGGAACTCCGGCCATCATCGGTGGTCGATACTTTTCCGCCATCTGCAGGCACAACTCGGGATCAAAAACATCCATCAGAACCTGGCTACATCCTGCAATGATGCCTGTTGCCCCCCATTCGGTGGCACCACTGACATGATTAACCGGAGAACAACACAGGATATAATCTTCGGGCTGCATCCCGTTGGGCAGGTGGAATTCATCCTTTTCCACCAAACATGTGCTGATAACATTGCGGTGCGTCAGAACTGCACCCTTAGGCTGTCCGGTAGTTCCCGAGGTATAAACTATAATCAAGCCATCATCCGGGCCTACCTCTGCCTCCCTGTCTGCCAGGGCCTGATCAAAAGCGGAGTAGTCACCCTTCAATATCTCTTCATACGACAAGGCGTTGGGTAATTCGGGAGGGCCGCCCACAATCCAGAGTTGATTCACAGAAGGACAGTTCGGCAGAGCTTTGCCTAGCCTTTCCTGATAATTGACATCACCCAATGAGTGCTGGGCCATAACATGGCTGGCCTGCGAGTTATTCAAAACATACTCCATCTCCGGAGCCGTGTGACGCACGTTCATACCTGCAATGATGGCCCCGGTCATTGATGCCGCCATGTACAGGGTAAAGAACTCAGGCCGGCCAACCATAACGTAGCCGATCCGATCCCCTTTTTGAACCCCAATAGAAATCAGGTACTTTGCAAATTGTCGAGCGTTGTTGTAAAACTCCTGGTAGGTGGTAATCTGATCGTGATAAATGAACGCCGTGTGATCGGGCATCTCTGTTGCCCATTTTTTCAAGTAATCAGAGAATCGAGGTAAGGCTCCTTCAAGACGGTTCTTTTTCTTCGTTGCCATCGATATCGCGCCTCCTTTGAACAACTGCAAAATACATTAGTAGAACCTATGCCCGGGCAGGAATTGTACCTATGCCTTCTCAATCCCTAGCAAACACCTCCTCCCCGACACTCCGATCCGTTAAAGTATCTCCCCTATGACGATGACCTGTTTTTTGAAAACAATACCACCCCAGTCAGAGGATTTATGGATAGAAGAAGGTTATTAAGGTACGATTGTCCCCTTACTTAATGCTAATCCAATGAATTACAAAAGACAACGATTAGACAGAATATTGTTTTATGTCTCAC
>JBLNCH010000205.1:0-4051 GCA_050260485.1 Bacillota bacterium
CTGTCCCCCATCCGGGTTCACGATGCGAAGGATACGACTACCAGTGCGTTCTGCCGGTGGTATGATTATCCTGATCTGGGTTGCACTCAGCACCTGAATGTTGTCGTAGACCACACCATCCATGGTGGTTTGACCCGCCAGTGAGGTGAAGAATGTCCCTCCCTGGTTGCTGAGCAGCACATCGGTCCCCGGTAGGTTAATCGTCTTATCTGGATCGTTGGGATCAGGCTCGGATCTCGGTTTCACGAACTGGTCTCCAATAATTAAACCCCAACTGCTGTGGTGTCTTGAGTACTTGCCGGGAACCACACTGGTGATGACGGGTTGGGAAGCCACAAAAGTAAAGGCTCCTGTCTTGGTGTAGGTTCCGGTGTCAGGATTGGTTATAGTAACATCTACCTTTCCCCCGCCGGGATAGGTCGGCGTGGTTACCCGGATCTGACGGCCCTGGGTGCGGGTGATGGTATCATCCTTGATTATCACTGCCTGGTAGCCGCCAAAGGTGACGGTAGGCCAGGCAATTATGTTGTTATCTCCGTCTCGAGCAACCTGAAAATCACTGCCGGTAATAACTACCTCCAGATTCCCGGCGGAAGACCCCTGGCTGGGTTGGATGCTGTCAATCACTGGTTTGCTGGTAGGGGTAACATAGGTAAAGGCCAGCGGGGCGATAGCCGTGCCCCCATCCGGGTTAACAACCATAACGTCCACCGCACCGGGTTCCAATCCCGGGGCCAATGCCGGTGTCTTGGCCCTGATCAGGCAACGGCTCCAAACGCCAATTGTTGAATCGTATTCCAGCAAGTCAACCTTCACACCGGTTGCCGGCTGTCCTCCGATATAAACCTCCA
Source organism: Bacillota bacterium (assembly GCA_050260485.1). Taxonomy (GTDB): domain Bacteria; phylum Bacillota; class Syntrophomonadia; order Syntrophomonadales; family DTU052; genus DTU052. The sequence goes on from JBLNCH010000205.1 coordinate 852, forward strand.
ACCCCTGCCCGTAAAAATCATAACCCTCGATAAAGATATCTACCCCGCCGTTAACCGGACCCCGAGTCGGACGAATAGCAACTCCATCCCCATCAATATCCTCGATTCGGGGACGGCTGCTGGGGATCTGCAGCTCAAACCTCTCCGCGGCGGTTGCAGTACCGGTATCTGGGTTTTTTACCTTGATTTCGTAGAAGCCCGGAGGCAGCGGATTGCCTGCGGCATCATATCCAGGTACCGGAAAAGTAATCATTCCATTATTTATCACCTTCACCTGGTGATCCGCCTGGGTAAGAACCTGGTTACCGAAAAGTACCTGAGTGTTAGGATCGATGGCGAAGTACTGTCCAAAAATTGTTACCATCGTTCCCCGCTGACCATGTTTGGGGAAGAAGTCGGTAATCTCGGGCAGGGTCAATACCCGGTGGTACATAAATCCATCCTCTATTACATCGAGCCGGATGCCTTCCGAGGAAATATTCATCACCTCTACCGGGGTCCACTGTTCCACCCGAGAACCCGGGGGGGTAGTTACCGTAATCTTATGATTGCCGTCAGAAATTTCTTTGATGGCAGCCACTGCACCGTCTATAGTTACGATAACCCCGTAACCGGTTGCCGGGTTATAGACCTGGGACAGGAAACTGTTGTTTAAAACAGTAATTACTACTTCTTCGCCGCCCTTAACATCGCCTTCGTTAGGCTGCACCGTGATATTAGCCGGAGTGCCGGTATCGTTCTTATACAGGAATCCCTCCGGGAGCGAGCTCCAGCCTTTATCGATATTGAGTACATATACGTCCTTCTTTCCCGCTGTAACACCGGGAGGTACCTCGAAAACAATCTTAACTCCTTCCGGCCTGGTATCATATGATTCGAGCTCGTTACCATCAGCCCCAATGACTCGGTACCCGGTATCCACCACCAGGGTTAGCGGCAGGTCGCTCCCGAATACAACTTGTTTAAAGGTAGTATCAGCAATCAGCGCCCTCATGGCATCCTCGGTTTCCTCACTGCAGATAACCTTGTCTCCAATCACCACCCCGGAGCCAAACATGAACTGCTGTCCGCTAACGGTGATGTGGTTTCCGCCCGAAAGCGGTGCCAGATCAGGGGTAACTGCCGTAATTGCCGGGCTGCTGACATAGGTGTATTTCCCGGTAGCGGATTTGCCATCAGTGTTTTTGACTACCACATCCACCTCACCCCGTTCCGATGTGGTCGGATTAGCTACTCTGAGGGTGATCAGGGTTCCTTTCCCTGGAGTGAACTCCCCTCTTTCAGTGCCCAGGATGGTGGCCTGCAGTCCACCAAAGGTGACCGTTACCCCCTCATAGAAGTTGTAGCCCTGAATCAATACCTCCTGGGAACGGAGATTGGGTCCCCAACTCGGGGTAATAGCGGTTATCTCCGGATCCGGATAAACGCGGGTTACCGTAAGCGCTCCCACGAGAGAGTCAACCTCTTGCAAAGGATAATGCGTTTCATCAATACAGGGTTTCCAGACTCCACCATCATCATAAAAAGTGCTTTCACTGATGTTGACTTCCACATCAACCTTCTCGCTGACCTTGTCTCCCAGGGGATAGAATCCACTATTCGCGGTAATGTATTGAATGTTGCCCACCGTATTGAGCTTCTTAATGGCAGCCGCAACCCCACCGGTAGTAACCTGAACGATCCTTTCAATGCGAAATGTCTTTCCCTGGTAGTATCCGGGCTTCTCCTCAATAAGTTTAAGCCGGCTGGCTCCTGTTGCTCCAAGATCAATATTATCCGGGTCTCCAATATCAACTACTGTCCCATCAGGCAATTCAAGCCTTTTGGTGGAATCTTGATACCGGAAATAACTAAAATACTGGCCCTGCAATAGGATGGTTGTGGGCTGATCAAAAGGGACATTATCCGGGGATATTGACTGCAGATCCAGATACTGGCCCTGGGTTGAATAAAAATACAGGTTGGGTTTCTGATCGTAAATCAAATCGGGCTGATTGCTATCCACTATCTTGACGATAGCCGCACCCTGCCGGCCCTGATAGGAGGGCGGGACCGTCACCCTAAAGGCAGTCTTGCTTGCGGGCAGGTACGCAGGAGGTTCAACGGTTTCACAGGTAGTCGCCAAGGTGGTATGCCCCCCGATTTCAAAGGCGACGGTCATGGTCTGGTCAAATCTTTCTCCGACCACGATCACCTGGTTTCCACCGCCGGTCGGTCCGTGGTTGGGCAAAACCTGATCGACGACGATGCCAGTCGGTAAAGCCTGAATAGTGAGTGCGTTTTTATAGATCGCCACTCCCCGGCGTACCGCGCCATTCCATACCTCGATCTTTAAGTCACGGTTGGCGGGCAGAGGACTGGGAACCCTGACTCTGATTGAAGTGGATTGGACCTCTATCTTCTCAGCCTCGACCCCGCCTATATACACCCGGGTATTGTCCGGATCGCCATTTAAGAAATTCCAACCGCTCAAGTTCAGTTCAGTCCCCACAAATATGGGATTCGGATTGGGATAGAATGTAGTCACATAAGGCCCAGGCACATTATAATAGGCTGAGTCGTTCCAGGGACTTGAGTATCCGCCTATGTTCTCGGCTTTTATCTGAACTTCCTTACCTCTTAGTATATTGGTTACCTCAATATAAATCCCACCGTCAGCAACGTCCTGGTATAAAGGGCCTATAGCATCGGGGAAATTGCCGAATTTAAGAGCCGAACCGTCAGGGGTACCTTTTTCTTTAAGATAAACCTTATCAACCCAGTCAAAATAACCACCTTCGATTTTAAGGTAGGTTTTCTTGTCATCCTCGTCTTGAGAGGGATTTCCGGCGTCATCGTATTTGTCCACGGTTGTAAAAGGATAGCTGTGGCTGATTACCGGAGTGCCCATATATCTAAACGGATTCACCTTCGGGACCGAGGAACCATTGCTGTTGCTCACCACCAGGCTGTCTACCTGTTTAACCCCGGTAGCATCAACCTCATGAGCCGGGACTGTGACTATAACTAGATTAGGGGTTGCCAGCATTATTTCATCATCCAAAACCAGAATTTCCGCCCCAATCTGCATGATGACCCTGACGTCGACACCGCCCAGATCAGTTCCATGGATCATGATCTGACCGCCTCCTGCAGGAACAATAGCCGGACTCACTTCGGTTATAACAGGTCCGGCCGCCTGAGCTGGCAGACAGGGAAAC
>JBLNCH010000206.1:0-3955 GCA_050260485.1 Bacillota bacterium
CTGCCCCTAATACTGAAAGGAATCCCCCGGAAGCAGGCCCGGGACGAGGTGAAACGGAGGCTCAATACCTTTGGACTGACCGGCTTTGAAGACTATTATCCCCGCCAGCTGTCGGGGGGTATGCGGCAGAGAGCCGCCCTGCTTCGTACCTACCTCTTCTCCAGCCAGGTGCTCCTGCTGGATGAACCGTTCGCCTCACTGGATGCATTGACCAGAAGGCGCATGCAGTCCTGGTTGATCGAGGTATTCAACCAACTCAAGTCTACCATACTGTTCGTGACCCATGATGTCGATGAGGCCCTCTACCTCTGTGACCGGATATATGTGCTGTCTGATTGTCCAACCGTAGTCAAACTGGCTGTTGATGTCCCCTTTTGCCGCCCCGGCTCAGGCCGCACCCTGACCATTCCCGAATACGCAGCTGTACGCGACACTCTGTTGGAGGCACTATCTGTTTAGAGGCCTCCGCAGCCAGAAGGCTTTATCGGGGTCCGTAGCCCCTCAAAGCTCCCCAGCCAGCTGCTAAGAGCTGAATATATTCAGTATATAGGACATTTAATTGATGGATCGAGCAATGTGTTGGCGGCAGAAAACACAAACGGTTTCCAGCATATCAGTATCTTATCCGACCCCCCCGATCAAAAGACAGGTTATACCCCCGCCAACCCCGTTCTCCAACCGGGTATCTGGCGTTGAGGTCGGAAAAATACTTACGGGCCAGTTGTTGTGTATGCTCATCGACCTCGTCGCTGTCAAGCAGGCGGGCGATCTGCGGGGCCGCATCCGGCGACAGGGTCATAATGTATTCAATGCCCTGTCTATGATCAGCAAAATACCTGTCTACTTGGTTTTTCGCAATCAGGTTGTCAATCGGCACTATGTTCAGTATCAGGTAGTAAACCAGTCCGATGGAAAGGTAAACCGCAGTAATATTGAACCTCGGTTTTTGAATATATAAAAATGTAATCAGCAAGCCTATAGCTTCAAATATTAAGAACCCGAAAACCAGCAGCCTTAATCTGGTCAACCCGAAATCCGCGCTGTACAGCCACAAACGGTAGAATGAGGAGGTCAGCAGTATTATGGTAACCACGCAGAGATAGTGGCACAGGTACCCGGCGATCCTTGGCCCCAAGCCTTCTCTTAATCTGGTCAGGCGTACGGAGATCAGGATAAGCATAATGTTAAACCCGCTTAAGAACAAAAGCTCAAAAAAACCTCTCCGGGCGTATTCCGCGTAACTCAGTCCATAAGGGAGCTGGGCTCCGGCAAAAAGGTACCTGAACTGTATGAATACAAACAGGGTGTAGACCGCCAAAACAGAGATGAGCAGGGCATTTAAAATGGCCAGATCCTTATTGGATGCCTTCGGCTCATGTGTCTGCGCCCCATCCCCGGGATTGTAGGCGATGTACATGAGACCAAACAGGTACAGGCCGACTGCTGCCCCCCAGATTATCTTAAAGATCATTTCCGGATTTATTAAATGCAGTATACTATCAAAAAATCTGCTGGTACCCTTTAAGAAGACCAGGTCTGCCGACGATAGCATGATTATCAGAATAAACAAGGAGGGAACGGTGACCGCAATACCTTTTGCAACTCTTTTAATGATCTCGGTCTTTTTCTGATCATCTTTGCTCCACCACTTGCAGGGCAGCAGTACATGTTTTACCGGTCTAAAAACATTTACGATCACGTTAAAAACAAACCTAAGCGAATCCTCCTTGATGGGGAATTGAGCAATCATCACCAAGACCATAACGCTGTAGAGACCGATGATAACGAACACATTGGAAACATGCCAGATGGGATTGGCGCTGATAAATGGGTTCAGGGAAAGAATGAAGATCGGCACAAACAGCCATAAGGGCTTTTTCTTCGGGGCCAGCCAGTACCAGCAGGCAAACTGCAGGACGATAAACAATGGCACACTGATCCCGGCGTAGTCGGGCATAATGAGAAATACAAAGCTGACGGCAGAGATCAGGGCGTATAACAATAGTTTATTCTGTAAGGTCTTTTCCATCTTGATCCTCCTCATATTCCAGGATATCGGCCGGCTGACAGGCTAATGCTTGGCATATTGCCTCCAGGGTGGAGAAACGGATGGCCTTGGCTTTGTTGTTTTTCAGTATTGAGAGATTGGCGGGGGTAATGTTAATCTTCTCCGCCAGTTCCATGAGGCCAATTTTTCTTTTGGCCATCATCACATCGAGATTCACCTTTATCGGCATTTTTCTTTTCACTTCCTTACACGGTATAATCGTTTTCTTCTTTGTAATAAACGGCCTGTTTGAAGACATCTTTGAGTGTCAGGCAAAAGAGGCCGGCGATCACGAAGACCAGAACGATTATTGCCGTCGCTATGGTGAACCAGAAAAAAAACTTAATGATCTGAAGGATGGCAATTACAAAGCTGGCTACCGCTAACTTCCGGAAACAGCTGACATTCTCCCAAACAAACGGATTTCCCCCCAACAGGGTTTTGAACATCGACTTGAGATTGTACATGATGTAGACTGCCGCAACACCTGAGCAAAAAAGGATAATGGTGAATGGAAGTATGACGCTCTCTTCATAGCCAAAGTATTGGCTGCCCCATCTGACCAGAAACGGCACCAGGATACAGCAGACAATTCCACCGTAGAACATTATGTCTACCAAATGCTTGGTGAGACGGTGGACAAAACTGCTTTTGTACATGCAATGACCTCCCAACTTATTTGCTAAAACTATTGTAGCCGGCTATTAATTAAAAATCAATAAAAATTTATTGTTTACCGATAAAAATACAGCGGTAAACAATAATTTATCTGAAGGGAGCCTGATTTGCTGTCGGAATCGTTTCTGGAGTGTCTTATCCGTCGGCATCGTTTGGGGTCAAAAAAAACCCCCTTAGGTTGAAGGGGTCGGACGGATGGTAGTCTATTCTGGTAGGTTACATAATCGCTCTACATTCAAGCCTGCGTTCCGAATAAATGCCGGGACGAACTACATTGACAGACTAGAATGCCGTTCCGCTTTCATCCCCTGTTTGATAGGAAGGAGCGGGATCAGCCGGCTAAAAACCCCCGGGTATCACGGGTTTGAATAAAGATCTTGCCCGGGCCTTCGAATTCCCAGACCAGTCCTTCTCCGCTTACAACGGAACTGACAATACCGGAAGCCACAAACAAGTGGTTTACACCTCGATTTATGGCATCATATGTTTTTTAACCATAAATTTTACTTATTTAATTCTGAATAGACTGCAGTTTCTCCGGTCATAATACTGTCAGAGGCCAGCGGTAACAGTCTTCGGACTAAGTAGTTCAGGTATCCATTTCACTGGAGTAATTCCTGGACACTCCTTCTCAGGAGTTTATATTAACCGCTGGTCTCCAATGACCCGCGGACTTCCGCCTCTATTGAGGATCGCAAATTCGATTTAATTCATCGGATTTTGATTAGGGAGTCTGCGGGTCTTTAATATTTTTACCCTGATCACAATCCTCACCAGCCCCAGTCGGGCCTTCTTTAGAAAAATCAGGCAACAAATTCTGATTAATTTTGAATATAATTCTGAGCGGTGGTCATAATATACATAGAAGCCAGCGACAAGTCATAGGACTTCCGGCTCAGGTTTCCCCTTCGGGTGGAGTAATTCCTGACCACTCCTTCTTACAGGAGTTTCGTCGCTGGCTTCCATCAGGCCCACAAGCTGCCTGCTCTTTTTTGAGCTGCAGATTCGGTTTAGACCGGTTTTGATATAGATGGCTTGTGGGCCTTCTACCTTTTTGTCTACGCAGCTCGTCATAAAGTAATAAGGTTAATATCATAATCACCGGTTGCGGAGGCCGTTCATAGATTCAGTTATAACAAGTTTCAGATCCCGAGAAAAACACTGGCAAACATGCACTAATCCGTATCCACTTGCTCCAACAGTCTAATTAATACCTGCAACAGGTCGGTA
>JBLNCH010000207.1:0-3541 GCA_050260485.1 Bacillota bacterium
CCGCTCATTATTTCGGGTGAGTCGGCTAAGCCGACCGACCTCTACCGCCAGATTGCCCGGTTTGTTCCTAAACTGCGCAGAGATGAGGATTACAAGGTAGATGAGAAGGCCCACCTGGTGACCTTGACTGAAGCGGGTATAGCCCGGGTGGAGAAGGCCTTCGGGGTTGACAACCTGGGTGATGACCGCTACCTGGAACTGAATCATCATTTGAATCAGGGGCTAAAGGCCCATTGCCTGATGAAGAGGGACCGGGACTATGTGGTGAAAGACGGTCAGATCATTATAGTTGATGAGTTTACCGGTCGCTTGATGTTTGGCCGCCGTTACAGTGACGGCCTGCATCAGGCTATAGAGGCCAAGGAAGGGGTCAAGATCGAGAGGGAATCTCAAACCCTGGCGACTATAACCTTCCAGAACTACTTCCGCATGTATAAGAAACTGGCGGGTATGACCGGTACCGCTGAAACCGAGGAAGAAGAGTTCCGCAAGATATACGGCATGGATGTGGTGGTTATACCCACCCATAAGCCGATGATAAGGCGTGATCATCCCGACGTGGTTTACCGGACGGAACTCGGCAAGTTCCGCGCGGTGGTGGATGATATCGTTGAATGCCACAAACGGGGACAACCGGTTCTGGTGGGGACCATCTCTATCGAGAAATCTGAGCTTTTAAGCCAGATGCTGGAGAAACGGGGAGTGCCGCACCAGGTGCTGAATGCCAAACACCATGAGAAAGAAGCACAGATAATTGCTAAGGCCGGGCAGGCCGGGACCGTGACCATTGCCACCAATATGGCGGGACGCGGTACTGATATCGTGCTGGGGGAAGGGGTAACTGATCTGGGCGGCCTCTATGTGTTGGGGACCGAACGTCATGAGGCCCGCCGCATAGATAATCAGCTGCGCGGCCGTTCCGGTCGCCAGGGTGACCCGGGGATGTCGCGTTTTTACGTTTCCCTGGAGGATGATCTGATGCGGCTGTTTGGCTCGGAAAGCATTGAGGGTCTGCTGGACCGCCTGGGGATGGATGACAGTATGCCGATTGAACACGCAATGATATCCCGGGCGATTGAAAATGCCCAGCGGAAGGTGGAAGCCAGAAACTTCAGCATCCGCAAGAACGTGCTGGAGTATGACGATGTGATCAACCAGCAGCGGGAGGTCATCTACAAGGAACGCCGCAAGGTGTTGGCGGAGGAGGATCTCAAACGAACCGTTCTCTCCATGGTGGATGACGTGGCTGAGTCTATAGTTGCCATGTTTGCCGGAGAGAGGAAATATGCCGATGAGTGGGATCTGGAAGGGCTGATAAGCCTGGTTGAGCAGAATTATGCTCCCATCCCCGGGCTCAGTGTCGATACCCTGAAAGGCATGACCCGGAGAGAGGTCCTGGAATACCTGCAGACAGAGGCCCACCGGATGTATGAGGAGCGGGAAAGGGAACTTGGTTCCGAGACCTTAAGAGATTTGGAACGGGTCGTCCTGTTAAGGGTCATTGATGAGAAATGGATGGATCACATCGATGCCATGGACCAGCTGCGGGAGGGGATAAACCTGCGGGCCTATGGACAGCGGGATCCCTTGATCGAGTATAAGTTTGAGGCCTTCGATGCCTACCAGCTCATGGAGCAGAGCATCAAGGAGGATGTAGTCCGCTACCTGTTCCGCATCCGTCTGGTAAGTCAGCCTCAGGAGCGGACCATGGTGGCCAACCGGGAGGACGAAGCCCCCCGTCAGCCGGTGAAGACAGACAAAAAAGTGGGAAGGAACGACCCATGCCCCTGCGGCAGCGGGAAGAAGTATAAGAAATGTTGTGGGAAAGGGGCTAGCTGATGGATCTTACCACCCTAATTGGATTGATTATTGGCTTTGGAGGCGTAATTGGGGGATTTTTACTGGAAGGCGGCCATTTCGGCAGCCTCTTTGTCGGATCATCGTGTGCAATCGTTATGGGGGGGACCGTAGGAGCGGTTGTCATCAGTTTTGGTTTGGCTGAACTTAAAACCGTCCCTGGCTTTTTAAAGAATGTTTTTTCTGAGCGCAGCATTGATTTTTCGGGGTCGGTAGAGCACCTGGTGGAAACAGCCGACCGGGCGCGACGTGAGGGGTTGCTCAGCCTGGAGAGCCATCTCTCGGAGATAGATAACGATTTTATGCGGCGCGGCCTGCAGCTGGTTATCGACGGAACCGATCCGGAATTGACCAGAAACATGCTGGAGATGGAGATCACCTCCTATGAACAGGGCCAGAACCTGGGGGTGGAGATCTTTAACTCGGCGGGGGGATTCGCCCCTACCATGGGTATTATTGGTACCGTTATGGGTCTGGTTCATGTATTGGGTAATATCTCGGATCCGGATGCTCTGGCTCCGGCGATCGCATCGGCTTTTATCGCCACCCTATATGGGATAGCAACTGCCAACCTGTTGTGGATTCCTTTTGCAACCAAAATCAAAATCAAGACCGCCCGCCAGGTGTCCCAAATGGAGCTGATCCTGGAGGGAATTCTCTCAGTTCAGGCCGGAGAGAATCCCCGGGTAATCAGGGAAAAGCTGCTTACTTTCCTGCCGGAAAGAGAAAAAGAGGCGTTGATAGCTAAAGAGACTGCCGAGATAGGAATGTAGAGATGGCGGGGAAAAAAATTGGAAGAAGAAAAAACAATCATGGTGGGGGAGAAGGCGGTCCGAGTATGGAGCGGTGGCTGTTAACCTATGCTGACCTGATAACCCTTCTCATGGTTTTTTTCGTGGTAATGTACGCTATCAGTACAGTTAATGCCCAGAAAATGCAGGCAGTAGCCAGTTCCCTGAGTCAGGTTCTGGCCGGCAAAGCACCGGAGATCCTTGATTTTCCAGGACCTACAATCATTGAAGGACAATCAGGTGCCGAGCACGGGGATATGATGCAGCAGGCGGAATTGGAAGCAGCCCGCCTGCAGCTGGTTGAATACCTGAAGCTTTTGGAGACCATGGATCCGGGCATCAGCGAAAACGTGGTGATAATGCAGCAGGAGCGGGGGCTGGTGATCAGCCTCAAGGATACCCTACTGTTTCCCAAGGGGTCTGCAGTTCTGACACCCCGCGCCCGGCAGGTTATCTCCGGGGTAGGAAAATCACTGGCCCAGCTTCCTAACTATATACGAGTGGAAGGCCATACCGACAATCTGCCCATTCATACTGCTCAGTTCCCCTCAAACTGGGAACTGTCTGTCATTCGAGCAACCAACGTTGCTCAACAGCTTATTAATGATGGTTCCATCAAGCCCGAGAAGCTCTCGGCTACCGGGTACGGTGAGTATCGTCCTCTGGTCCCCAACAACAGCGAGGCCAATCGGGCTATCAACCGTCGCGTCGATATCGTAATCTTAAAACATAAATACAGCTATTTTGAACCGTCTACCGATGAGCAATCACCCCGCTGAAATTTTGCCACAAGGTTAGCTAATCCAAGGAGTGACAAGATGTTGGAAGATCCAAGAAACATGGCGGAATACATTGAGGAGCGTCTCATGGAAATAGGGAGGTCTCTTTGACCT
>JBLNCH010000208.1:0-4237 GCA_050260485.1 Bacillota bacterium
AATCAGAAAAGATGGGGCCTGATATCCTCGGAGATTCGGGATTTTATTAATCCTGCAGAGTACCTGGCCGACCGTTTTCAAGCGGCACTGTCGGAGGTTCCGTCATTACCTGGCGAATCTCCTTATGAGGCATCCATGCGGCAGCTGTTTTATCTTAATATAACCAGATTCATGCCTACTCTCCTGGATCGTAAGGATCGGATGAGCATGGCCTCCGGGCTGGAGATACGGGTGCCCTTTGCCGATCATCGTCTGGTCGAGTATGTGTGGAACATACCGTGGGATATGAAAAACTGCAACGGGATGCCCAAGGGCATACTGCGGAGGGCCTTGCAGGGTATACTCCCCGACGAGGTTCTGAAGCGGCGAAAAAGCCCTTACCCCAAGAGTCACAATCCCTTGTATTTCAATGCGGTTCGCCAACAAGCCATTGAAATACTAAACGATCCTTCATCACCGGTTCTCACTTTAATAGATGGAAAAGCGGTTCGCCGGTTATTAGATACCGGGCAGCCCGTTTTTTCTCTGCCATGGTTCGGCCAGTTGATGGGCGACCCCCAGTATCTGGCCTACCTCATCCAGATCAACAGATGGTTAAGGGATTACCGGGTCTACATTAAATAGTTGTGCATGGGGCCTGGCCCCTTGCATCACCTTCATCACTCCATAGATTATTTTTGCATGGTGAATTAAGAATCCATTGACTGGACAAGCCGGGAGATGTTAATCTTATTTCAGCAGATACTAGAATTCAATTTCACCATGCGGAATAAACAGTAGATGCACCGGTCTGTATGCATACCGCGATTGCTTTGAGATCATGGCCCTTTGGGGAGATAACCCGGGTTAGATATACAACAACTTGAGGAGAGGATGAGTACAATGGCGTACGTACAGGATGTTTATAACAAGGTAGTAGAAAGAAATCCCCATGAACCTGAGTTCCACCAGGCTGTAAAGGAAGTCCTGGATTCCCTGGAGCCCGTTCTGGATAGGCATCCGGAATATGAAAAGGCCGGGATCCTGGAAAGGCTGGTAGAGCCGGAGAGACAGATCATTTTCCGGGTTCCCTGGGTCGACGACACAGGAAAAGTTCAGGTAAACCGCGGAATGCGGGTTCAGTTCAACAGCGCTATTGGCCCTTATAAAGGTGGGTTAAGATTTCATCCTTCAGTATATCTGGGTATCATAAAATTCCTAGGTTTTGAACAGATTTTTAAGAATTCACTTACCGGATTGCCTATTGGCGGGGGCAAAGGCGGCAGTGACTTTGACCCCAAAGGTAAATCGGATAACGAGATTATGCGGTTCTGCCAGAGCTTTATGAATGAGCTCTATCGCCACATAGGTGCCGACATTGACGTACCTGCGGGGGATATCGGGGTAGGCGGCCGGGAGATCGGTTACCTGTATGGACAGTACAAGAAACTGACCGGGCGTTTTGACGGAGTCCTGACCGGAAAGGGTATAACTTATGGTGGGAGTCTGGCCCGGAAGGAAGCAACCGGTTATGGCCTGGTTTACTTTGTAAATGAAATGATTAAGGACCAGGGCAAAACACTGCAGGGTTCAACCGTTGTTATATCCGGCTCCGGTAACGTTGCGATCTATGCTGCGGAGAAGGTTAACCATTTTGGAGGCACGGTGGTTGCCATGAGCGACTCCACTGGTTATATCTATGACAAAAACGGAATCGACCTGGAGGCCATCAAATTTATCAAGGAGATCGAGAGAGGCCGCATCAAGGATTACTTGAACCACCACCCGGAGGCCGAGTACGGCGAAGGATCAATCTGGAACATCAAGTGTGATATCGCACTCCCCTGTGCAACTCAGAATGAGCTTAACGAGGAGGATGCCAAAACACTGATTGCCAACGGCTGTTTTGCTGTCGCTGAAGGGGCCAATATGCCATGTACCCCGGAAGCAGCCCACCTGTTTATCAGCAATAAAGTGATGTTTGGTCCCGGCAAGGCGGCCAATGCCGGCGGTGTTGCCACCTCTGCTTTGGAAATGACCCAGAACAGCATGCGGCTGCCCTGGAGTTTCGAAGAGGTCGATTCCAGGCTCCATGGAATAATGGTTAACATCTATAAAGAGGCCAGTCAGGCCGCCGAAGAATACGGCTTTAAAAACAACCTGATCGTTGGTGCCAACATCGCAGGATTTACCAAAGTGGTTGAGGCGATGATGGCTCAGGGCATCGTATAAGAGCAGGATACCCTAATACCGGCTCCTCTGCCGAATGACGGTTTGGGGTTGATTACAGCCGCCCGGTCGTATCCGGGTACCATCCGGGCATATGATAGGTAGCCCGCCACAGACTCGCGACTTGCGTCATGAGTCGGGCGGGCTTGTTTTTGTGTTGTCTCTGAAAGGTCTTGGTTATATAACAGCCATTAGGTCTGGTATAATCATATTGCATGCTATCAGAATAGGAGAGGATCTCCCGGATGATGGAGAAGATCGAGGCATTGAGTAACCGAAAAGCCAAAATTCTAGGACATGAGGATTGCTTTCAATCGGCGGTGATTGTGCCTTTAATGGAATACAGGGGTGAGACATGCGTAATCTTTGAAGAGAGAACCTCCTGGCTGACTAAAAACCCGGGTGAGATTTCCTTCCCCGGAGGGCGTATAGAGCCGGGAGATGGCGGCGAACTGGGGGCTGCTATCAGGGAAACCTGCGAGGAATTGGGACTGAAACGTCAGGACCTGAAATATATCGCGCCGCTGGATATCCTTCTAACTCCCTTTAACCTGATAGTTTATCCCTTTGTTTGCGAGGTAAGCAAGGACGCGGTGATTAAACCGAACTTAAATGAGGTTAACTCGATACTGTACGTCCCCCTTTCTCACCTCCTGAAAAATGAGCCTAAGGCCAGTGCGGTCGCGGTCAGACTGGTACCACCCTCCGATTACCCCTATGAACTGATTCCCCGGGGAAGAAACTATCCCTGGCGGGAAGGGAGCTACGCCCAGTTCTTTTACCAGTGGCAGGATCACGTTATCTGGGGACTGACCGCCCGCATCCTGCACCACTTCCTGAGCCTGTTGAAATAGCCGAATTGAGCCGACATCAATAGGGACATTCAGACGGTGTGAAAATTCAGGCTATGCAGGAACCACATATTGATCGGAATATGAGTATGCGACGTTGTGATGAGCCGCATGATAGCAAATATGCTTACAGGTTGTATATGAGGGCCATCACTCCAATACCGGTCACCAGGGTGTAGAACGGACTCCTGGTGTAAATGGCCACCGCCAGAGTGGGGAGGAAAGCCCAGATGTAAAGGTTATCCGGAGCCATCTCTATGGTTCCGGCGGGGGCCAGTACACTGACCGTTACCAGTGCTGCCAGCACCGCCGGTGCGATGTACGATAGCCATTCCCTCAGCTTCTCGGGGAACTCAAGATGTGATAAAATCGCCACCGGTAAAAACCGGGGGACTGCTGTTACCAGGGCCATACCCAGTATTATCCATGACATTTCCGGCCTCATCGCTTAATTATCACTCCTAATGTGGCAGCCACCAGAGAGGCTACGATTATGTTGGAAAGGTTGCTTAAAGTTGCCGGGAACAGGTATGCCACGGCCAGGCAAACCATAACTGACACCAGGGCGACCACAAGGTGCTTCTTCTCGCTTATTACCAGAATCAGCAGGATCGTGTACATGGCTGGCAGGGCAAAATTAAGTCCCAGCTGCTCGGTATTGGTGATGATATTCCCCAGACTTGCTCCCACCAGGCTGCTGACTACCCATGACAGGTAGGAACTGACATTGAGACCCGCCAGGTATGAGACAGTGGCCGGATGCTCTTTAAAATGAACCGCAGCTACCGCATAGGTTTCATCGGTTAAACCGAGCATGAGAGCGGCAGCTAGGCCGGTTGGTAGGACCTTGAGTTGAGGCACCATTGAGGCTGAGAACAGAAAGTACCTCAGGTTGACCAGCAGATTGGCCATTATGATGGTTAGCATTGACCCGCCGGCAGCGATAATTCCAATCGCTATGTACTGTCCGGCACCGGTAAACACCATTGCCGACATCAAGGTTGCTTCTGCCACGGATAGACCCGCCTCATGGTCCAGAACTCCGAAGGCCAGGCCTAGGGGGATATAGGCCAGAATAACGGGAATGGCTTGTTTAATGCCGGTTATTAATTCATTTCTTATAAAGCATCACACCTTAGATAAGACCGATATAATACGCCGGGGAATCCGGCTCAGTT